>NZ_PJND01000007.1:1800000-2100000 GCF_002846575.1 Flavobacterium lindanitolerans | reverse complement strand
AGCAATTGAAAAAGAACTTTAATCGCATGTTTCAATTACATAACCTTTTACACGAATGATATAACACATAAAACATCTATAGCTGCTAACTTTGATAAAAAACATAACGCCATGGAAAATCGGGAAAAAAATCGAAAGGATACAACTGGCGAAAAATACATTCACGTTTCAGAAATCCCAGTCCAAAAGTTGGATAAAGATGCCAACTTTAAGGATGATAAGAATAATCCAGTAACTAATCCAGGCCTAAAAGAAGTCCGGCAGCCAAAGGCTGAAAACAATGAAACCATGGGAATACCATAAACAAATTTGAGTTTAGTTAGGGGCGGAAGTAGTACTTCCGCCTTTTTTTATAGCCACTTCTTTCTTCTAAACCAGATAAAAATAATGACCGATACAATTACCATAGCCAGCAAAGCAAGCGGATAGCCCCATTTCTCATCCAGCTCGGGCATGAACTTGAAATTCATCCCATAAATACCGGCGATAAAAGTCAGTGGCATAAAAAAGACCGAAAATATGGTGAGAATCTTCATCACATCATTTGTTTTTCTGGCTGACAGCGACAAGTAGATATTCAGCAAATTGTTGGCATCATCCTGAACCTGGCCGTACAGGGTTAGTAATTTCAGATGGAGGTCCCGAACATCCTGTAAGGCAGGCAAATCTTTCTCCTCCACCTTAACCGAATTAACAACTTCGTTGGTAAGTAGCAATAATTTTTTACAAAGCCCTGCTTTTCTTTTCAGATAATACATTCCTTCAATCATATCTGCCGGAATATTTTTTTTCAGAAAAACTTTCGATTCATAATAATCAATCTTATCCGAAAGTTTTATAGCCGGAAGCTCATAAGAATGCAGCATTTCCCAAATAATCTTTATGGCCATTCCTCCTGTTGTTTCCAGTTTTCCGTTCTTTATACAATTTTTGCGTATTTCCTGCATGATGGGCTGCGCGGTCCTGTGAATGGTAATAATAAAATCCGAATTGTAAAAAACAGCTATTTTACTACTTAGTTCCCTCACCGTTTGCTCATGTTCATGAGAATGTTGCAGAATTCTGACAATAAAAAAATGTGTCTTGTTATGCTCTTCATATTTGGGAAGGTGGTCCGGATCCAGACTATCAATCAACGTATAGGAGCTCAAATTATATGTTTTACTGACTTTCTCAAGCTCTTCTTTGGTCGGATTGGTAATATCGGTCCAAACAATAGCACTATCTGAAAAATTACAGGTTTCTATAGCCATAGCATCATTATTTTCATTTCTATCAAATTTAAGCGAATATTTCACAAGGTGTTCTGAAAGAATAGCAAAATTTTCACGATTTAAGCACCAATATTTTAAGATTTCATTAACTTTGTTAGTACCCTAAATACCACAATCAATTATGTCCGTATCAAAGACATCAACTATTGAAAGGATTATTGCTTTGGCAAACGAACCAATGGTTCTGTTAGACAAAGATTTTGCTATCCTATATGCCAATGCCTCGTTCCATATAAAATTCAACCTGCCGGAATTGGCCTCTAAAAACAGAAATTTTCTTGAGGTCATAGAGAGTTCTTTTGATACCCATCCGCTAAAACTTCTTTTTTGGGATGTGTTGAAAACAAAAAGCATAGTTAAGGAATACGAAATCAACTCTAAAAATTCGGAAAACAATAAAATTTCATTCAATGTTGAGGCTATAGAGGCAGACGGTGAAACATTCCTGCTTCTGGCTTTTAATACCAATAAAGAAACAGAACAGTTGCAGTCCTTTCTGCAGTCAGTGCTAAATTCAACAAATTACGGTATTGCAAGCTATGAGGCGATGTACAATAACCATGGCATGATTAATGACTTCAGAATTACCTATACAAATCCTGAAGTCCCTAGAAATTTTGGACTTGAACCCAAGGATGTCATCGGGAAAACCTGTCGGGAAGTATACCCCGGGATTTTTAAAAATGGGATTTTCGAAAAAATGGTTAAGTGTGTGGAAACCGGGCTACCTGACAGTTATGAAATTGCAGCAATCCATAACAATAAGACCTTGTGGTTAAATGCAACAATTGAAAAGGCCGGCAATGCGGTTGCAGTAACTTCAAAAAACATAACTCATGAAAAAACAGCCGCCTTAGAAATTGAGGCCATCAATGCATTACTTCTCAACAAAAACAAAGAACTCGAACAGCAATTACTTAAGGAATTTTCTGAAAGTTTCTATTCGTATGGAAATGGCGAAGAATTTTTTAGTTCCCTATTACTTGAAATAGCCACAAAAACAAAGATGGACTATGTCCTTTTGGGCGAGGTACAACTAAACGAATTGGGAGAAGAAATTATAAAAAGTATTTCGGTGATAGCTTTTGGAGAAATTGCGGATAATTTCAAATACCCGATAAAAGACGGCCCTTGTGATGAAGTCATTAAAGGTCATTATGCCTGTCATCCGCGTGACAGCCAAAAACTTTTCCCGGAAAGCAAAACGCTTTCGGATTTGAATGTAGAAGGCTATATTGCCTATCCGCTTGTAGGTTCTTCAGGAAAAGTAATCGGGCTTATTTCTGTACTGCACCAAAGTGAAATACACGATATTGCCTACATAGAATCCTTGCTTAGAATTGCTGCAAAAAGAAGCGAAATAGAATTTGAGCGCTTGCAAAATGAAAAACTTTTAGAGATGAAAAACAAGGAATTGGAAAGGCAAAATGTCGAGCTTGCCTCATTTGCCTATATTTCCTCTCATGACCTTCAGGAACCGCTCCGCAAAATACAACTCTTCGCCAGCCGTATACTTTTTAAAGAAAAGGCAAATTTTAGCGACTCTTCCCTGGCCTATTTCCAGAGTATTACAAATGCAGCCAACCGTATGCAGAACCTGATTGAATCCTTACTCAACTATTCCAGTATGGATGCTTCAGAAATTCATTTTGTACCTACAGATCTCAATACAGCAATAGATGACATTAAAAATAATATGACGGACATTCTTGAAAAAAAGAATGCCCGCGTTGAAGTTGGAAAACTGCCTACGCTTTCTGTCATTCCGATTCAATTTCAGCAGCTGCTCACCAACCTGATTTCAAATGGACTGAAATACAGCAAACCAGATGTTCCTCCGGTTATAAAAATAGATGCCGAGCTTGTCACTTCGGAAGAACTCGTCGGAAAACAATTCTGGAAACTGGATATTGCCGATAACGGAATTGGATTTCCACAGGAATACGAACAGCAAATCTTCGAATTATTCAAAAGGCTTCATGGCAAGTCAGACTATGAAGGCACAGGAATAGGCCTTGCCATCTGCAAAAAAATAGTGCAGAAACATGACGGCTTTATACGTGCCCAGGGCATACCCGGTGTAGGTTCTATATTTTCAATATATCTTCCTGTTGTATAATCAGGCAACAAGATTATTGAATTTTTCCCTGTAGGCTGTCGGTGTCATTCCAACATTTTTTTTGAACAGGCTTCGGAATGATTTCAAGTCGTTATAACCCGACTCAAACATCACCTCCATTACGCTCTGTCTCGAATGCTCCAGCATCTGTTTGGCTGCTTCAATCCTTGTTTTCTGCAAATATTCTATAGGAGTAATCCCGGTTACCTGCTTAAAACGCCTTACCAGATTTCGTCTGCTTGCCGGAACATCCGTAATAATTTCTTCAATAGTATTGGCTTCCCTGAAATTCTTCTTAATAACTTCCTGCGTCTGCTTAACCAAATCATCACCATGATCTTCGGCCGGAGCAAACGTACCGAAATAAGTCTGCTGATTTCTATCCAAATCGACAGAAAACACCTTTGCCGTTTTTACTGCCATTTTTCGGCTGCAAAAATTCTCAATAAGACGCAACATCAAATGGAAACTATTGGTAGCACCTCCACTCGTGTAGACTCTTTGTTCTTCTGTAACCACCGCATCTACTTTTAAATTTACGGCAGGAAAAGCTTGTGCAAAGGCATATTCGGCATTAATATGGGTGGTCGCAGGCTTGTTGTCAAGCAAACCGGTAGAAGCTAAAAGAAAAGCTCCCGTACAAAAACTTGCAACCGAAGCTCCCCTTTCATATTGTTGCCGCAACCATTGTATCCATCTCATATTGAGCGAAACTGCTTTTGGTACAACATCATGCTTAAAAGCCGGGATAAGCAAAATATCATATGTTTTTTCGGAATCAGGTCGCATCAGATTATATTCAGAATAGGTCTGCGATACCTCATCCATATGCAAAAGAGTAATATCAAAAAAAGGGGCCTTCCCTTCCTCTGCATAAAACTTATTCACGGTCTCAAATACGTCAAGCATAGCTGCAACGCTTAGAAGCCTGTGTTCTTGTGTAAGCAAAATACCTAATTTCATAGCTAATTTTTTTAGGAGAAACAAATATAAAATTTTTTGTCTTAAATCCCCCCTTATAATGACTTTAAACCACTCCGTTTAAGCATTTTTTTTGAATTAATTTTATCAAACAATATAAAAGACAAAATTTAATTCAATTTTTAACGCTAAATATTAACGATATGAAAATCACAACCACAAGCAACAGAATGTTTTCCCTGCTTGTCTTATATGATATGCAGACGCTCTATTTTGAACGGGCACTGGAAAAAATTTCTGATGAAGATGCCCACAAAAGATTAGACACAAAAGCAAACCATATAGCATGGCTCACCGGAAGTTTAGTCCAGCAACGCTACGAAATTGCAAACCTGCTGGGGTATTCCGAAAAACAGAAGGCATCTGAATTGTTTCAGGATGGAAAAGGCATACAGGATGGCCTGAAATATCCATCGCTATCACAATTTAGAGACGATTGGAAAAAAATTAGTCCGGTATTGAAAGATCTCCTGGCTAAGATAACGGATCAAAAACTGGATGAAAAATTTGAGATGATGCCCGGCATGTCACTTACTTATTATGAACTGATAACTTTTATCATTTACCGTGAAGCCAACTGCATTGGTCAGATAGCCTTATGGAGACGACTTTTAGGCTATGAAGCCTTACGATATGACGATATGTAAATCCAAAATACAGAATCATGTTAAACAACAGTAAAGCATTTAGTGGATTTTCTGTAGATGATAGCCAAAAAGCTAAAAAATTCTACGGAGAAATATTAGGTCTGGATATAGAAGAAGACGCAGAAATGGAAGGAATACTAACCTTAAAACCCGCCGGAGGAAATTCAATAATTATCTATACCAAAGAAAATCACGAACCGGCTACCTACACCATTCTCAACTTTCCCGTCAAAGATATTGAACAGGCAGTAGATGAACTCACGAAACGAGGCATAGTTTTCGAACAATATGGCGGAAACATAAAAACCGACAAAAAAGGGATTTTTAGAGGTGGAGGCCCGCTTATTGCCTGGTTCAAAGACCCGGCAGGAAACATTCTCTCTGTACTTCAGGAAGAATAACACAAAATCAATTCAAATACGAACAATTAATCAAAATCAAAATGGCAACAATCAACACTTATCTGAATTTTAATGGCAATACAGAAGAAGCCTTTAATTTTTACAAAGCTGCTTTTGGCGGCGAATTTGCAGTCGTGATGCGATTCGGGGATACTCCGGGATGCGAGGAAATGCCCGCTACAGACAAAAACAAAATCATGCATATTGCTTTGCCAATTGGCGGAAATATGCTGATGGGAACCGATGTTCCGGAAACAATGGAACAGGTAAAAAACGGAACCAGTGTGTCCATTTCAGTCAATACCGATTCAGAACAGCAAACCAGAGATCTATTCGAAAAGCTTTCCGCAGGAGGCGATGTCAAAATGCCTTTAGATAATATGTTCTGGGGTGCCTTATATGGTATGTTTACTGATAAATTTGGTATTCAGTGGATGCTCAATTATGAATATGAAAAATAATAATAAACACTATGGCAACACAAATTTTTGTAAACCTTCCCGTAAAGAACCTTAACCGCTCTATTGAATTTTTCAGAAAACTAGGTTACACTTTCAATCCTCAGTTCACAGATGAAAATGCTACATGCATGATTATTAGCGATACTATTTTCGTGATGTTGGTAGTCGAACCTTTGTTCCTGAACTTTACCAAAAATGAGCTTTGTGATACACGCAAGTATACGGAGAGCATCATTTGCCTTTCGGCAGAAAGCCGTGATGCCGTAGACGAAATGGTGAAAAAAGCCATCGCTGCCGGTGCTACAACACCGGTTGACAAACAGGATCATGGCTGGATGTACGGACACGGGTTTCAGGACCTGGACGGACACCTCTGGGAAATTGCCTATATGGATATAAGCGCAATGCCACAATAAAAAACACGGCTTTGGCCGTGTTTTTTTTATTTAAGATGCTAAATTGCTGAGGTTCTAAGATGCTAAGATTGTAAACTTCTCAAATCTGCACTACTTTCTCTAACTCGTATTAATCCGCATTCTAAAAAAGACGCTAAGATATTAAGATTCTAAAGCGGTAAGTTTCACAAATCCGCGCTAATTTCTGTAATCCGTGTTAATCCGCGTTCTAAAAAAGGCGCTAAGATATTAAGATTCTAAAGCGGTAAGTTTCACAAATTCGCGGTAATTTCTTCTAATCCGTTAAATCCACGTTCTAAAAAAGATATTAAAATACTAAGGTTTCTGAGTTGCTTAGTTTATATCCTTACATATGTAAAAGTACTTTATGGATAACGAGAGTTTTTTACCGTTTTATTCAAAAAGAGCAAAAACGCGATATACTACAATCACCGTCATGGCAAACAAAATATAAGCAGCTACCAACGGAAGATAATAATCCTGAAAACGAGCTTTTGAAACAGAAGAAACACGGAAAAGAAAAAACCAGTAAAAAATGGCTCCCAGTCCGGTAATAATGCCAAAAATAAGACCGCAGAACCAGGTTGGATCAATATCCGTGTGCGTCCAGATATAATGATAGCAAAGTACTACAAACAATCCTGCAAGATAACGGACACCTTGCTCCCATGTCGATATATGATTCAGGGATTTGTTGTGGGCCAGTTTTGATAAAACCAGGCTCAAAACTACCGGTTCTTTAAAAATATGCTGAAACCGATTGGATACATAACCGCTAAAAACCGTCATAACATAGGTTCCCGCCAAAGCTGCAAGGCAAATTTTCACAAGTTCCATACTAAATTGATTTTAATTAAAGTTTACAATTAAAATCGATTTTGGTTTTATATAATTTACAGAAAAAATTATACCCTTTTTATGCTTTTCAAATGATATAAAAATTAATCACAATTATATAACCTCTTTGAAATATGCGGTCGTAACTTTGATACTATAAAATTGAAGAACTATAATAAAAACCGATAATAAAAATCACAATTAAAATTTCAATTTCAAGATCTCTTGAGTTTGTATTTATTTTTGAGGTTTATTATTTGTTTGAAATCCCCATCTAACGATGGGGATTTTTATATCTATGCTAATCCGCTCTCAAAATGCAGCTTGCATCTTTTAATATCTTCTTCAATAGTATTCTCTAAAATTGGGGCCAATACTTTACCAATTGTTTCTCCTATAGTACCAAAAGGAAGATAATAAGCAATTATAACATATAATCTTGTTCTTCCATCACCGTTATCAAAAAACTGGACACTTCCTATATTATGAATCAAAGCATCTGAAAAGGAACGCCAACGAATTTCTTTATCTTTTTCATCTTTGATAATAGCTGCTTTCCATGGAATAGTTCCAAGATTTCCCGGGATTTTCATCCTCCATTCCGAAGTTTCATCATCAAGAACATCAACACTTTCCAGATGTTTCATAAACAATGGCAGATTTTCAAAATTGCGCCAAAAATCATATACTGCTGAAACCGGCTTATCAATAATTATCTGAGTCTTAATCAGTATATTTTTGGATTTTTCGACTTTTGGTTTGTCTTTCAGTAATGCATATCCAAAACAATGACCACTGGTTCCCCTAAAAATCATAAATCCGGCTAACAATGCGCCCGGCAGGTTTTTTGGCTTTTTAACTAAGGCATCATAAAGCAGTACTGAACCTGATAAAACAGAAAGTAGCCTTTCTGTATTCCCAACATTGACCTCCAGGTCAGACAATCGGGAAATTACCTCTTGTGCTTTCATATTCAACAATTTAATTTCTATTAAATGTAGAACTAAAAATTCAAATCTATTTTACTGCATATTGGCATTAACCAAGTTTTAACGTCAATGAGCTTTTCAACCATATATCCAAATCACATCATAAGAGTTTTGAATTATTACTAATTATTCTTTAAAATTTTAACTTTTTTTAACATTTAAAAAGAATTATATAAACATCATTGAAAATAATATAAAGAATTAACACGTCTTACTATTGAAATTTGTAAAAACAGCTAGTAAACTAGTACAAATAACTAACCTAAAAAACAGTGTTATGAAAAAAGTAAAAATTTTAGCTATGGCTATTTTAGCCATCAGTTTTGGGGCTTGTTCAAGTGATGACGATTCATCAAACAACAACATGGGAAGTATCGCAGGAAGATATAACCTGACAGAATTCAACACCGGAGCAGCAACGGATTTTAATCAAGACGGAACAGCATCCACCAATCAAATGGATGAAAGCAGTTGTTATGATGCAAGAAGAATCGACTTCAATTCAGACAATACTTTCACCTATGATATGGATTATATCCTGATTGATACCAGTACAGGTGTTGCAGTTTGTGCAGATAATACGGTAAGTGGCACATGGACTGCTACCAATAGCGTTATAACCGCTACGTACGAACAGGAAAATGGCACAGAAGTAACCTTAAACTTTGTAAGGTCTAACAACGGCAGAACGCTAACCCAAACAACAACCTTGACAACCTATCCTGACAGAAATTCGGAAGGTGTGGCATACAATAGGGTTGGTAGCGTTACAACGGTATTTACCAAACAATAACCAATAAGTATTTACAAAAACTGCTTCTCTAAGGGAAGCAGTTTTTTTATGTCCAATTCCCGCTTTTGTAACCTATCCAAACATATAAAAATTTTATCCAATTGTATAAGTAAAAAAGCGCTTTCAAGTTAGAACTTTGAAATAAATCAACTTAAAAACCAAACTGTTATGAAAAATTCCAATTCTTCTGCAACACCAAAAAGCAGAACTACCACAACAAAAACCGGTAATAAAAATTCTCAGTCAAAAACAGCATCAGCTTCGCGTTCGCAAACTGTAAAACCAAAATCGAATGCTGCCGAAGGTTTAAGAGAATTGTTCATTGACCAGCTAAAAGATATTTTCTGGGCAGAAAAAGCGCTTTCTAAAGCACTTCCTAAAATGGCTAAAAATGCCACAGCAGAAAATTTAAAAACAACAATCGAAGACCATCTGGAAGTAACCCTCGAGCAAATAACAAGACTTGAACAGGTATTTGAAAGCATCGGGAAAAAAGCCACTGCAAAAAAATGCGATGCAATGGAAGGACTCATTAAAGAAGGAGAAAGCATATTAGAAGAAACAGAACCGGGAGCCGTGCGTGATGCCGGTATCATAGCCGCTGCGCAAAAAATAGAACACTATGAAATTGCCAGTTATGGAACACTCTGCACTTTTGCCAAAATATTAGGAGAAGACGAAGTGGCAAAGCTTTTGGAAATAACATTAAATGAAGAAAAAGAAGCAGATGTTATGCTCACTCAGGATGCTAACAACACCATCAACTTTGATGCCGCCGATGACATTGACGAAAACGAAGAATAACCTAAAAAAAGACAGTATGAAACCAGTATATGACAGTCCGGAAGAAGATGTATATCCTGATCAGAACAGCCCGGATTCAAATACCCTCAAAGCAGAAAATGATAAAAGAGATATCGATAATCCGAAACTGAACAGGGATAATAATAATCCACACGACAAAGACAGGGATTTTGACGATGAAGATGAAGATAATGATGACTTTCTCGATGATGGCTTTGAGGACGATGACGATTCTTTAACCGATGATGAAGAATATGATGACGATCCGCAAGAGACAAAACGGAATCAGAAACGCACCGGAACCGACACCAACCCATAACCATAATTCCTAAGGATGACGGAGGCTTTTGCCTCCGTTCTTATTTCAGACAGGACGTGAAAAGCATGTTAAAGCAATTCCGTTTCTTACCATAAATTGATAAATTTAAGTACATATAAAAAGAAATACTATGAAAGCAATCTGGAAAGGAGGTATCAGTTTTGGCCTGATTAATATACCTGTACGACTCTTCAGCGGTTCGGTCACACATAGAATTGATTTGGATATGATTCGAAAAAAAGACCACTGTGCTATCGAATTTGTCCGGGTATGTAAAAAAGACGGAAAAGAAGTTCCCTGGGAAGATATTGCCAAAGGTTACAAAAAAGAAAACGGAGATTATATTGTACTTGATCAATCCGATTTTGCTAAAGCAATGCCTGAAAAGACACAGACAATAGACGTTTTTGAATTTGTGATGGAAGAGGAAATCCCGGCACAATATCTCGAAAAACCTTACATAGTTGAACCGGCAAAAGAAGCCAAAAAAACATATGTCTTATTGCGCGAAGCATTAAAAAAGTCGGGGAAAGTTGGACTGGCGAAATTTGTACTCAGAAACACGGAACATTTAGGCATCCTCAAAATTGAAGACAATGCTATCCTGCTAATCCAAATCCGTTTTGACCAGGACCTCAGAAATCCTTCCGAAGCCAAAATTCCAGATGATGTCAAAATCTCCAAAAAAGAACTTGATATGGCAATAAACATTATAGACCAGCTTACTGACAAATTTGAACCTGAAAAATATAAAGACACCTATAAAGACGAGCTTCTGAAAATCATCAGGAAAAAAACCAAAGAGAAAGGGAAGCCGGCAAAAAAAGAAACTGAAACTGAAACCAAACCGAAAGCCAAAAAAGAAGCTGCCGACGATTTATTGGAACAATTAAAAGCAAGCCTCGAAGCAATAAAGAATTAATTACCGCTTAATCATTCCTATTTGGCTTAAAAGAATAAAATCATGGGACTTGAAAAATATAATAAGAAACGAGACTTTTCCAAAACCCGGGAACCTAAAGGAATTAAAAAAACTTCCAAAGGCAAATTGTCGTTCGTCATTCAAAAACACGCTGCCTCTCGCCTGCACTATGATTTCCGATTAGAAATTGATGGCGTTCTGGTTAGCTGGGCCGTGCCAAAAGGTCCTTCTGCCAATCCATCAGACAAACGTCTGGCAGTTCAAACCGAAGACCATCCCATGGATTATTTTGACTTTGAAGGAACTATTCCAAAAGGAGAATATGGCGGTGGCACCGTAATGGTATGGGATTATGGAACCTATCGTCCGGAAAATCCCGAAAAGATTATTAGTCAGGATAATAAAATAATGAAGAAACAACTGGCAGAAGGTGCTATCAAAATCATAATTGAAGGTAAAAAATTATCCGGCGCCTGGCATTTGGTCGAAATGAAAGGCAAAGATAACCTCTGGCTATTAATGAAATCAAAAGACGAATTTTCAGGAGCCAATGTGAAGTTCGACGAAAACTCAGCCATTTCAGGATTGGATTTTAAAGGAATAGAAAAAAACGGAGCCGTATACAGTTCTGAAAAAGGCAAAAAACTTTCAAAAACCGAAATAGAAAAAGAAGAAAAAAAAGACCCGGAAAAGAAAAAGCCCAGGCAAACCTTAATCCGAAATGAAGCCGACTTTTCTGCCGAAGACCTCGTCGATGCAGAAAAAATAAAATCTTTCCCAAAAGATTGGCGACCACAACTTGCCACGCTTGCCGAAGAACCTTTTGATAATGAAAACTGGCTTTTCGAAAATAAGTTTGACGGCTATCGTGCTTTGGCACAGATCCAAAAAAACAAGGTCAATCTCATTTCCAGAAACGGTATTTCTTTTAATACAAAATACGAAGCCGTTGCCAAAACCTTAGAGAACATAAAGGACGATGTAATATTAGATGGTGAAGTCGTTGTAGAAGACACCAAGGGAAAAAGTCATTTCCAATGGTTGCAGCATTTTGACGAAAATCCTGAAAAAGGCAAATTGAAATTTTATGTCTTTGACCTACTTTACTTCAACGGCTATGATTTGAGACAACTTGAACTCCAACTGCGAAAAAAAATCCTAAAAGCCATCCTGCCGAAATCAGACACTATTGTATTTTCATCCCACACCGTAGGTCGGGGAAAGGAAACCTTTGAAGCCATACAAAAATTAGGAGGAGAAGGAATCATTGCCAAAAAAATTACTTCAAAATACCATCAGAACCAACGAACCAAAGACTGGCTCAAAAACAAAACCATCAAACAACAGGAAATGGTAATTGGCGGTTTTACAGAACCTCAGGGAAGCCGAAACGGATTGGGTGCACTACTCTGCGGTTATTTCGATGGTAATGAATTTATATATTCAGGTAAGGTTGGAACCGGTTTCGATGATGCCACTTTAAAAAAACTTCGCTCAAAACTTGATAAAATGAAGCGGAAAACGAGTCCTTTCAAAACTGCGCCAAAATTTCCCGCAACACATTGGGTCACTCCTGAACTGGTAGCCCAATTAAAATTTACGGAATGGACAGACTCCGGCAGTATGCGCCATCCCGTTTTTCTGGGATTAAGGGAAGATAAAAAAGCCCATGAAGTGAGCAGAGAAAAAGAAACACCAACAAAAGAAGCTGTAAAAGAACTACAATCAAAAGCAGCAAAAACTGATAAACCCGAAAAGACCAAAACTATGGATATTCCCGAAAGCAAGACCGAATTTTCTAATCTGGATAAAATATTCTGGCCCAAAGAAAAATATACCAAAGGTGATGTCATAGCTTATTACGATACGGTGGCAGAATACATACTTCCCTATCTTAAAGACCGTCCGGAATCTTTAAGACGAACTCCAAACGGAATTACCAAAGACGGTTTTTTTCAGAAAAATGTAGAAGGACAGGTTCCGGATTGGATTAAAACCAGAAAGCTGAAATCAAAATCAACCGATGAAACCATAACCTACCTGCTCTGCCAGGACAAAGACACCTTGCTCTTTTTGGCCAATTGGGGTTGTATTGAAATCAATCCGTGGAGCAGCCGTGTGGGTACGCTCAACAATCCGGATTATATTATTTTTGACCTGGACCCAAACGAAGCCGGTATGGAAAAAATCATCAAAACAGCGCTCACTTTAAAAGAAATATTAGATTCACTGCAAGTGCCAGCCTATTTAAAAACCTCCGGCGGAAAAGGACTGCATGTTTTTATCCCCATACTCCCAAAATACACTTATAACCAGACACGCACTTTTTCACATATTGTCAGCCAGATGGTACTCAAAAAACTTCCGGATATTGTGAGTCTCGAAAGAAGTCCTTCCAAAAGAAAAGGAAAAGTCTATCTTGACTACCTGCAAAACGGAAAAGGAAAAACTATGGCCGGTATCTATTCGTTACGTCCCAGAGAAAATGCAACAGTAAGTACTCCTTTAGAATGGGAAGAAATCGATTCAAAATTGGATTTCAGTAATTTTAATATCAAAACGGTTCCAGTACGTCTGAAAGAAAAAGGTGATTTGTGGAAGAACTTTTTTAAGGAAAGTATTGATTTAAAATCAATTTTGGATAAGATTTAAAAAGTCACTCAAAATTACATCAAGTTCAAAACTAAATTTGTTAGTTTTTTTCTGTCATTTTGGGAAGTATTTAATAAAAGTAAACTTTTAAATTCTTAAATTTAGAGTGAATAAAAACAAAATACGCTTGAATAAGTACGTCAAAAAAGGACTCAAAATTATTGGTTGGACCCTGGGAGGAATTCTCGGTCTACTTCTACTAATTATAATTTTAATACAAATTCCTTATTTCCAAAACCTTATTAAAGACAAAGCCGTTTCCTATCTTGAAGAAAAAATTAAGACGCCGGTTGAAATTAAACGAATCGAGATTGGGTTTCCTAAAAAAGTAATTGTCGAAGGTATTTATTTTGAAAGCCGGGAAGGCGATACGCTTTTGGCTGGCGAAAAGCTGAAAGTAGACATCAGCCTGTTTAAATTATTGCGAAACAAGGTAGAAATCAATTCTATTGACCTGCAAGGAATCACAACAACTATAAAAAGAGACAAAGATTCCGTATTCAATTTCGACTATATCATCAAAGCCTTTGCTTCCGAAGAACCCAAAAAAGAAGATTCGGAACCGATGCAGTTTTCTATAAAAAAAATAAACCTTGATAAAATCAGGGTTCGCTTTGACGATCAGATTTCAAAAAACGACCTGACCGCCTACCTGCAGCATTTTGATACGAAAATCACAAAATTCGACCTTGAAAAAATGGATTTTGAAGTGCCGAAAATCAATCTGGATGGCTTTAAATTAGTGTTGAAACAAGGCGAAATTGTAGAAGAAGTTGCACAAAATACAGTTGAGGTTGCGGATGAAGCCGTGCGAAGTCCCGAACTCAATCTGAAGCTGGGAGAAATCAACCTTGCCAACATCAATATTGGCTTTGATAATGCAGGAACCCGCCTGAATACAGGCGTAAATCTGAAAAAATTACTTGTTGAATTTAATGCGATAGACCTCAAAAAGCAATACATTGACCTTAAAAATTTCGAAATTGATGGTATAAAAGGCGGGCTCACATTTGGCAAACTCGACAAAAAAATTGCGGTCAAGACACCCGATTCTTTAAAAGCAACCGCACCAAACTGGAAAGTAAAATTAGAGACGACCTCTCTAAAAAATATTGCGTTCCGTTTTGACGATGAAAATGCAGTAAGGGCTAAAAAGGGAATTGATTACAAGCACCTCAATCTTGACAATGTAGAGCTTCAGGGTGAAAAACTCTATTACAGCGCCGATACTATTTCAGGAAATATACAGTCATTTAGCATGAATGACCACAGTGGTGTGGCTATCGAATCCTTTCGAACCGATTTTTTCTATGGTACAAAAAGAGCCACGCTTAAAAAATTATACCTGAAAACGCCTCAGACTGAAATCAAAGACGAAATCAACATTACCTATGACAACATTGCTACCATTGCAGACAATTTAGGCAACCTCGGAATCAAGGCCTCACTTAAAGACAGCCGTGTTGGTTTTAAAGACATATTGCTGTTTGTACCTACTCTTGAAAATACAAACCCATTTAAAACCAATCCGAATGCGGTAATGTATATTAATAGTGAAGTCTACGGAAAAGTTAGCGACATCACCATTCCTAACCTTGAAATCAGCGGTATTGGAACAACAGTCGTCGCAGCCAGTGGCAGAATTACAGGACTTCCTGATGTAGAAAAAACCTACTTCGATTTAAAAATCCGCGAACTCAAAACCTCTTCAAAAGACATCAATACCTTTGTTCCGGAAGGCACAATTCCCTCCAATATCCAACTTCCGGCACAACTGTCATTGAACGGTTTTTTCAAAGGCTCTGTCTCTAATTTTAATACAGACATGGCCCTGGCAAGCAGTTTCGGAAAAGCCAAAATAAAAGCCACATTCGACCAGAGAAGAAAAAACCATGAAAAATACAATGCCGATGCCACAATCGACAATTTTGATATTGGCAAGCTGCTCAAAAACGACTCGCTCGGAAAAATAAGCCTTAGGGCTAAAGTCAACGGAACAGGACTGAATCCTAAAACAGCAAATGCAACTGTTGACGGCAGGCTGGTAAAAGCAGAATTTAATAGATATGTTTATCGTGACCTGAAACTAAAAGGTGCCATACAAAACGGACAATTTAACGTCAAGGCCGGAATGGATGATGCCAACCTGACATTCGTTTTGGATGCGGAAGGAAACTTTAAGGACAAATATCCGGCTGTTAAACTAAAACTCAATACTGATATTGCCGATTTGGAAAAACTCAACCTGCATGCCGGTCCTCTAAAAATTCGTGGTAATGTATATGCAGATATCACCAGCTCTGACCCTGCTTTTCTAAACGGAAGAATCGACATTCATAATGTGCTGGTTGCAGATGCGAAAGAAACCTATGCCCTGGATTCTATAAAAATAGCGGCCATATCTACTGCAGAAAGTGATACCATCACGTTAAAATCGCAATTTATTGATGCTTCACTTACCGGAAAATTCCAAATTGACCAGGCTCCAACGGCATTAACCAATTCAATTGCCAAATATTACGATACCAACCCAAAAGGAAAAAAACTGGCAACCAAACCACAACAATTTGACCTTAAAGTAGGAATCAAAGATGACCCTATTCTGCTAAAGCTTGTACCGGAACTCACCAGTATTTCTCCTATTCAAATCACCGGAAGATACAATAGCGAAGGCGACAGCATTACTGTAAACGGAAAAATTCCAAAAATTATATACGGTGCGAATACTATCACAAATGGTGAATTGGATATCGAAACCGCAGATAGTGCATTAGTATACAGCCTGGTTATAGACGACATCAAAAACTCACAGATTAATCTGCCTTATACCAGCCTTTCCGGTGAAGTAAAAAACAACAAGATCAACTATACGCTACTTGTGAGAGATAAAAAAGATGAAGACCACTATCTGATAGCCGGAAACCTGATGTCTGCCGAAGGTTATACGCAAATTTCCCTGGAACCTGATGGTCTGGTATTAAACTATGAGCCTTGGGATATTGAAAGAGACAACATTATACGGTTTGAAGACAAGGGTATCTATGCGGATAATTTCGAATTAAGCAATGATGGAAGCTCCATAAAACTCCAATCCCAATCCGAAAAGCCAAATGCACCGGTAGACGTGACTTTCAACGATTTCAAAATTGAAACCATTACCAGTGCTATCCAAAAAGACACGCTTCTGGCAGGTGGAAAAATTGATGGAAACGTATTGCTTAAAAACCTGACCGGAAATGCCACTTTCACTGCCGACCTGAATATTGAAGATTTCAGTTTCAAAAAAGACACTATAGGAAACATCAGCATTAAGGTAGATAATGAAACAGCCAATACACTCGATGCCCATGTCGCTATTACCGGAGATGGCAATCAGGTAAACCTTGATGGAATTTACAAAACAGACAACAGTACTTTCGATATGACACTGGATATCGAAAAACTCAACATGAAAGCCATCCAGGGATTTACAATGGGCAATCTTACAGAAAGTACCGGATTCCTGACAGGAGATTTTAAAATCACCGGAAGCACAAAACAACCAAGTGTTATTGG
Organism: Flavobacterium lindanitolerans; assembly: GCF_002846575.1. Taxonomy (NCBI): domain Bacteria; kingdom Pseudomonadati; phylum Bacteroidota; class Flavobacteriia; order Flavobacteriales; family Flavobacteriaceae; genus Flavobacterium; species Flavobacterium lindanitolerans. The sequence goes on along the minus strand of NZ_PJND01000007.1, from coordinate 2,082,830 downwards.
GGAATTGCAGTTTAATGAAGTTGGATTCAAAGTAAAACAGCTTGCTTCCAAATTCAAATCCATAAACGATAAGATTTCGTTTACCAATACCGGAATTGGCTTCAATAATTTTTCAATATCTGATGCCGAAGACAATCTTTTGACGGTTAACGGACGCATACTTACAACCAATTACAGTGATTTCGGTTTTGACCTAAAAATCAAGGCAGACAATTTCAAGGCACTCAACTCCAAAGAAAAAGACAATGACCTTTATTATGGCGTTTTGGTACTCGATACAAATCTTAGCGTAAAAGGAGACCTGAACAAACCCGTAGTTGACGGTACACTCAAAATAAACAAAGACACGGACCTTACAATCGTACTGCCCCAATCCGACCCGTCTTTGGCCGATCGTGAGGGAATTGTAGAATTTATCGACCAGGATGAAGTACAAATTGACAAGCGTTTTACAGCTCCTACCGAGGCACTGACACAAACCCAATTTAAAGGTATGGACGTTTCCGTAAACATCGAAATCGTAAAAGAAGCTGAGCTGACAATGATTATCGACAAAGGAAACGGAGACTACTTAAACCTGAAAGGCGAAGCCCAGCTCACCGGCGGTATCGATGAATCCGGAAAAACAACACTCACCGGAAGATACGAATTCAACGAAGGTGCTTATCAAATGAACTATAACCTCATTAAAAGAAAATTCGATATCAAGGAAGGCAGTTATATACTTTGGACGGGAGAACCTACTTCGGCAGATGTCAACATTACTGCCGTTTATGAAATAGAAACCGCTCCTATTGATTTGCTGGACAATCAGCTGGGCAATGCCGCACCAGCCGTTCGGAACACCTACAAACAAAAAATTCCGTTCCAGACGTTATTGAAAATGAATGGAGAATTACTGAAACCGGAAATTACTTTTGATATTGTACTTCCGGATGGAAATTATGGCGTAGCTACTGAAATCATTTCTGCGTCAAAAACAAAACTGGCACAGCTTCGCCAGGAGCCGGGCGAACTTAACAAACAGGTCTTTGCACTCTTGCTGTTAGGCCGTTTTATTGGTGAAAATCCTTTTGCCAGTGATGCGGGAGGAACAAGCGCTGGAGCAATTGCCAGACAAAGTGTGAGCAAAATCCTGTCACAGCAACTGAATAATCTCGCCAGCGACCTGATTCAGGGCGTAGAACTTGACTTTGACCTGCAATCCAGAGAAGACTATACTACAGGTTCAAGAGAAGACAGAACCGACCTTAATGTAGGCCTGTCAAAACGATTGCTGAATGACCGGCTAAAAGTAACCGTAGGAAGCAGCTTTGGCATTGAAGGTCCTCAACAGGCCAATGAAGAAACTACAAACATTGCAGGAGACGTTTCTGCCGATTACCAATTGACCAAAGATGGACGCTATATGGTTCGTGCCTACAGAAAAAATCAATACCAGGTTGCCTTACAGGGACAAGTTGTTGAAACCGGAGTAGCTTTTATCATTACAATGGACTACAATAAATTCCGGGAACTTTTTCACAGAACCGAAGAAGAAAAAAGAATGATCAAAGAAACCCGAAAACGAGAAAAAGAACTGCGGGAAAAACAAAAAGAAAAAGAAAGATTAGCCAAAGAAAAAGAAGAAAATGAAACAGACAATGAAAACTAGCCTGAAATATACGCTCTTTTTTACCTTACTTTTCTTGTATGGCTGTAGCAATCTGAAATATCTTGAAGAAGGCGAAGCACTCTATGTAGGCGGTAAGGTAAAAGTAGAAGACTCACTCCTATCCCGAAAAGAAAGAAAAAATCTGGAAAAAGAACTGGAGCCACTGTTACGCCCGTTGCCTAATAAAAAATTCTTAGGGCTCCGCCCTAAACTTTATTTCTATAACATTGCCGGCGAGCCTAAAAAAGACAAAGGTTTTAGGTATTGGCTCCGCAATAAGGTAGGAGAACCGCCTGTGCTTTTCAGTCAGGTCGATTTGGAATACAACGAAAGCATACTTCAAAATTATGCCGAAAACAAAGGCTATTTTAAAGTAAGAACAGAATCCGATTCAACCAGAACAAGCCGTAACAGAAAAGTCACGGCAGAATATACCGTACGCCCTGGCAAGCAGTACAAAATCAAAAGCGTTACGTTTCCTTCCGATTCTTCAGAACTATCAAAAAATATTGCCCGATTACAGCGTCGAAGCAGGTTAAAAGTAGGCGATGCTTATAGTCTTGACAATATTAAAGATGAAAGAGAACGCATCGATACCCGCCTAAAAGAAAAAGGCTACTATTATTTCAGTCCTGATTTTATTTTGGTACAGGTCGATAGTACGGTAGGAAAACAGGAAGTAGATTTAATTGTTAAGGTAAAAAATGAAACGCCGGAACGTTCCAAAAAAATTTACAAGATTAATGAAACCTATATTTATCCGAATTATTCCCTGACAGCAGACAGTATTTCTGAAGATAAGTCGTATGCTGAAAAATATAAGGACCTTACCATTATTGACACGACAAAAACATTTAATCCGCGTATTTATGACAGGACTTTATATTTCAAAAAAGGCGATGTCTACAACAGAACAGACCATAACCTTTCGCTCAATCGTCTGGTCAATCTGGGAACCTTCAAGTTTGTAAAAAATGAATTCCGTGTTTCAGATTCTATTGATGATGCACTGGATGCCTATTATTATCTCACGCCACTTCCTAAAAAATCCATCCGTGTAGAAGTATTGGGTAAGACAAACTCTGCCAACTACACCGGAACAGAGCTAAACGTCAACTGGCTCAACAGAAATACTTTCAAAGGAGCCGAACTACTCACGATTACTGCTTTTGGCGGTATGGAAGTACAGGTTTCCGGCCAGAATAAAGGCTATAATGTTTTCCGTTTTGGAGGTGAAACCAGCCTGATATGGCCGCGTTTTATTGCGCCTTTCAAATTTGAATCCGGTAGCGGATTTGTACCCAAAACCAGGGCATTAATAGGCTATGAACATCAGGAACGCCAACGTCTTTATACTCTAAATACTTTTAAAGGTTCTTTTGGTTATTTATGGAAAGAAAATGCCCGAAAGGAACACCAGCTGAATCTTACTGAAGTTACCTATGTAAGTTCCGGTAATGTTTCAGCAGAATACCAGGCACAAATTGACGGAACAGAGGAAACGCCCGGAAATCCTTCCTTAGCGCGCGTTATTGAAAAGCAGCTGATTTTTGGTCCTACTTATTCCTATACCTATACCAATACGATGCGAAGAAGACGCACAAATACTTTCTATTACAAAGGCAGCATAGACCTTTCAGCTACGGCAACGGGATTAATTATGGGAGGCAATTCAGACAATCCGAAACAGATTTTGGGTGTTCCGTTCAGCCAGTTTGTAAAATTGGAAAATGAATTCCGCCATTACCTAAAACTTGGAAGCGATTCACAACTGGCCAGCAGAATTATTGTGGGTGTAGGAATACCTTACGGAAACTCAAGAGAACTTCCTTTTATCAAGCAATTTTTCATAGGCGGAACTAACAGTATCAGGGCATTCAGGGCCCGCTCTATTGGTCCCGGAACTTATAACCCGAATGTAGAAGAAAGTTCCTTCCTGCCCGACCAATCCGGAGATTTGAAACTGGAACTGAACACAGAATACCGCGCCAAATTATTTAGCATTGTTCATGGTGCCTTATTTGTAGATGCCGGAAATATCTGGCTGATGAATGATAATGAAAACAAAGCAGGTGCCCGTTTTTCGAGTAAATTTATAGATGAGCTTGCTGTTGGTGCAGGTGCCGGTCTGCGATTTGACCTTTCATTTTTGGTCTTACGTTTGGATTTGGCTTTTCCTCTCCGCAAGCCTTATCTTCCTGAAGGCGATCGTTGGGTAATTGATAAAGTAAGATTTGGTGACCCGGATTGGAGAAAAGAAAATCTGGTTTTTAACCTGGCGATTGGCTATCCATTCTAATACTTTTCGTCCTTGCGCCTTTGCGTGAAATAATTGCTCGCAAAAACTCGCAAGCATAAAGCTTATTGCCTATTGCTTATCGCCTAAATCGACTTCCTCATTTCGTTTTTTCTTACTAACGAGTCTGATTTTTATTTTTCCGTCATCACCGTCTGATGCCAGGAGATGCAGTACTATACCTCTGTTTCTCCTTTCTTCCAGCTTTTCCTTATCGGTTATATCCTTATCATTTTTAGGATTCCGGAGTGGTACGTCAAGCGCTATATTCGTGCCTTTCCCAAAAGAATAGATTCCGGCAATATCCATATTCAGTACGCTTGAATTAATCTGCATTGGGTGAATCGTTACCTTTTCTCCACTTATGTCGAAATTACCTTTCAGGTTGCTGAATGTAATATTATCCAAATCGCGAAAAGGAAAGGCAAATTTTCCGGCACTTTTAATTGGTTGAAAGCTAATGAGGGCACCATTTTTAAGGGCGAAACCAACCGTTCCGTTCATAGAATTGGGCACCAACTTACCTTCATTTGAAATAGTTCCGGAAATGGTTGCGGAAGTCGTCAGATAACCTTTCAGGTTTTTTGATTTCAGAGATTGCATATCAAAATCATTAAACGCATAGAAAAATTTTTCTATCGCCACATTAGACACATTGGCCTTCATCGAAAAATTATTTTTTGTTTTTCCCTGCTGTACAGAACCGCTGAGATTTACCTGACCTCCTGCGTGATGTACAACTGCATTTTGTATTGTAATTCCGGAGTCCGAAAGCAGTATGGCCGCTTTTGTATTGGTCGCGGTAAATTTATTATAGTAGAATTTGTCTATCTGGACATTCAGGGCGACATTGCTCTTTTCAAAAAGAAAATCCAATTTATCGTTCACATTCCCTTTTTTTGTTTTTACCGGAGCACGCTTCACTGTTTTACGATTATCCAAAAAACCTAGAAATTCTCCCAAATACAGTTGAGGACTTGTTACTTTCCAATTCAACACCAGTTTTTCAGGCTCCGTATAATACAGGTTAAGGAAATTTTGAATACTTCCTTCCATATTGACAATACTTTTACCACTTTGTAATCTGATATTACTGATAAATAAATCCTTATCTGTAAAATTCAGAGCTACATTCGTGTTTTTGAATGCCAGATTTCTTGGCACGTAACGCATATCTCCGTTTTTAATGGCAACCAACCCTGAAACAAAAGGCTTCGTAATTTCAAAATCAACAATATCGGCTTTAAATTGAAATTCAACATCTGCATTGCCTTTGGAAAATACCATCAGATTCCTGTCAACAGCATTATTTAATTTTTCAAGGGGAAATTTCGCCTTAAAAACACCCGAGGCAATAGGCTTGCTGAAATCATTAATTATGGCAGAATCCATCACAAAAGGAATCTCTTTATAATCGCCTTTGAATCCCATAAGCTTAACGACAGAATTAGGGTCGTTAAATCCTTTGCCTTTAACCAATTCATTGGTATACATTCCGTTGAAGCTGCAATTATCAATAATTCCGTCAGGAATATGAAGGCGATTATTTTTGACAACCGCTTTTACCAAAAATAACGGGTCGCCTTCAGCATTCAAATCACCAATAATATCACAATTGACATCGATGGGTTTTTCCAAATCAAACCGGTTCAATTGCCGGCTGATATTGTTTGAAAGCAGATTGGAAGCATTTTTCCATAAAATATTATCTGCCCTGATATGCAGTGAAAAGCCGGAATTGTTTTTACCAACATTAAATTTTCCTCCAATATTGAAGACATCACTGCCTATTTCCAAATCATTTGGGTCAAAAACAATCGTTTCTGCTTTTTCATTATAAGCAATATCAAATTTGCCATTTAATGTTTTGTCCTTAATAAAACTTCCGTGCACCGTATTAAAAGCCAGACTTTGGGCAGAAGCATCTAATTTTACAGCCGCTTTCCAGCCTTCCGAGTTATAATCCAATCGTCCTTTCAGGTCATTGATTGAAAATTTAAAAAGTTTTTTCCCTTTGAGATTTTCAGAGATAAAAACAACATTGTGCAATTCAAAAGCCTTTATTTCTGCAAAAGAGCTGCCTTCACCAGAAGCTTCCTTTTCTTGCTTTGGTTTAAAAATCGCCGTATTACTATAACCGTTTTCGGCAACAAACAAATGAATCTTTGCCTCATTGATAGCTATCTTCTTAATCTCTAATGTTCCTCTTAGAAAAGCCAGCACATTAATCGAAACATTAAAATCTTCGGCCTGCAGCAGTGTATTTTTATGGGAGTTCCAAAGGCTGTCTTTTAAAACCGCATTTTTTATCCTTAATGAAACACGCGGAAATCCTTGCAAAAAAGTAGGCTCCATACTTTCTGCTGTAAATTTACCATTGATATTTTCGTTGATTTTTTGATTGATTGAGGCTAAGATTTCTTCCTTATGGGTATTGACATAAAAAGCAAGTCCTATGTACAGTATAATGATTAGCAGAAATACCCCTGACAAAACCCTAAATGAAATCCTAACCCAACGAGGCAGGCCGCTTATTTTTTCAAGGAATCTGGAAATTACAGCTTTTATTTGCATGGGCTATCATCTATTGACAGGCGTCAGTATCTAAATTTACAATAAATCATTGAAGATTGGCATAAAAATAAAAAAAGCTTCCGTTTTTAGAAGCCTTTGCTTTTTCGTGGTAAGATTAAATGTCAGAAACTTTGCGGCTCTGCGCCTTTGCGAGCAATAATTTCACGCAAAGACGCAAGGGCGCAAAGCATTGAATATTCAAATGCATATTCCGGTAATTACTGAAAATCAATTATACCGAAAGTTTTCCTTCTATACTGTCGTCTAGTGGTTTTCCAATAATGGCACCTACAGCTATTTTCAATAGCGATACCATCTTGCCGCTTTTGGTATCCCAATAATAAACATAATCAGGCTGAACGCGGATTACGGTAACATTCGGGTCATCTTTACCTTTTGAAAACCATGCTTTTGCAATGGGACTCCATTTGTCTTCGATGGTCGATTTATCCCGGTAGATAAATGCTTTTCCGTATACATTCAGATACTCTGAACTTGAATTCTTTGCAAAAAGCAATTGTACATTTTCGTCTTGTTTTATCTCGAAATTCTTATCGCTATCGGCACCGCTCAAAAACCATATGTTTCCTGATTCATCTACTTCCTGTACGCTCATTGGCCGTGTTGAAAACGGCGCATGCGTCAAATCCGTGCAAAACATACAAACTCTGATATCTTCTGCCAGTTTTTTCAATTTCGAGACAGCATCTTCGCTGCTTAAGTTTTTATAATCTCCCATGACGTTATTTTTTAGTTGGTTATTCTTTGATATCAATTTTTTCCGAAGTCCAGTCAACAGCACGTGCCATATCGTCCTTTCGGAAAACCTTAAATTCTCCAGGCATAATTTTGCTGAAAAAAGAAGTGAATTTGTCGACCGTTTCGGAATCGGAAATAATAGCGGCCCGGTTCCATTTGGTAATATTTTTGATACCCAGCAAGGCATCCTGTATCCAGGCCCCAAAAGTAAAATCGGCCGGAGAATTATCTAAAAAAAGCAAATAATTGAGCTTGCCTGTTGTTTCGACAAGCTCAGAAACTTTTTTATTTACGAGTTTAAAATCGTCCTGTGTAACCTCGCCACTGGAGCGAAAACCGACCATATTTTGTGGCAGGTTGTGGATTTGTTCTATCATAACAGTGAGTATTTTGGTTAGGGTCTTACTCAAAGTTACGCCATATAAAACGGGAGCTATGTTATTGATATCATAATGTTTGCCAACAAAATCCTAAATAACTATAGTTGTTTTTCCATGATATAATCTTCCATCAGGTAGCCATTTCCAATATTTATATCTTCTTCCCCTTTTTTCTCAAATCCGATTTTGACATAAAACTCATAGGCAGAATTGTAACGATTCACATTTAAGGAAAGTATCGTATTTTTATTTTCTTTGGCTTTTTCTACTATGTAATCAAGTAGTTTTTTTCCAATTCCTTTGCCCTGTGTTTCGGGAAGGATATAAATTTTATGGATTTTGGTCTTTGGTTCTCCTTTATAGTTAAATTCATAAGAAGCAAAACCCAAAGGTATTCCGTCCTCTTCTGCAAGAATAAAATGGTGTCCTTTACTGTCTGCCTGTTCTTTTAGCGCATCAATGCTATACATCATAGCAAACATATAGTCAATCTGTTCTGGTGAAAGAATATGCCCATAGGTTTTAGGCCAGGTTTGTTCCGCAATCTTTCGTACGGCATTATAATCGGTAGTTTTGGTAATCGTAATCATTTATTTTATGCTTTTCGTATAGTGTTGATTGCTTCGACCCATTCGGTTTTATGGCAAACTTCACAATGTGCTTTTCCTGCCTCGACTTCTTTCGTATGTCCACAAAAAGTACATGAATAGAAACCTGCTCCGGGAATGGTCTGGCTCTTTTTTTCAAATAACTGCGGCAAGATAGGCAATCCGTATTTTACATCCTTGTCTTCATAGAAAAAAATACTCACCTCTCCGGATGTTTCAAGATAGGCATTCCTCACCTGTCCAAGATGTTCAATTGAACGAAGTCTTAATTCCGAAAAAAATTCATCCTGCGCCAATCCCTCTCTTTCAAAACTGGCTATAGAAAATTTCCCGTTTTCAATCAGGCATTCCGTTTTTCCTTCGACCAGATTTTCAAACCATTTAAACTTACCAGTTAGCATGGTCACAAACCGATACAGCAAAATGATAACAATAAAAACCGTAATGGCCGGAATCAATCCTACATCTTCATAGAACATAGGGTCGCCGGCTGCAGAACCTAAAGCAATAATGATAACAGTCTCAAAAATCGAAAGCTGCTTCACTCCTCTTTTTCCGGTAAACCGCAATGTAATCAACAGGACAATAAACATAATGACCGACCTGAAAATTACCTCGAAAAGAAACTCGAAAGGATGATTGTTTATAAGCAGCCTTTCCCATTCAAAAATAGAATACATCTTTTAACCCTTTTTTTTATTTGAATTTACTAATTATGCCTTGCTCTTAGTGAATTTTTAAGAGAAATTTAATAGTTTTTTAAAAACAAAAAATCGAATTATAGTGTAATTTTATAGTTCAATTCATCCGAATATAAATTTCTGAATTGGCTATCAGTACATTTTGATAGAAAATAACACGAATTGCAATCACGTTAATTTAGAGTAGCTTGTAATTCATGTGCAAGGCTTTAGCATTGAGAAGATGTTGAAGCCTTGCTTTTTTTTGAAGTTTCTTAAAATCTTTCCCAAATGTTTTGGATTTTTTTATAGTTTTAGCTTCCATAAAAAACAGAAGCATTCATCTTAGAAAATGGGACACCAAAAACTACGGGAAAACAAAACCTGCCTGAACTGCAATTATGTAGTTGAAAATAAGTTCTGCCCTAATTGCGGACAGGAAAACACCGAAACAAGACAATCATTTCATTATCTGTTTACGCATTTTATAGAAGACCTTACCCATTATGACGGCAGCTTCTGGAAAACCATAAAAGGCCTCTTATTCAAGCCCGGTTATTTGACAAAAACTTATCTGGAAGGCAAAAGAAAAAAATTCGTACCTCCGGTAAAGCTTTATATTTTCATCAGTTTTGTAACCTTCTTCCTTCCTACGCTTTTGCCTGGCCCATCGCTTATAAAGTTTAATGAAAAGAAAGATGTCGAAAAACAAGAGGTAAAAACAACAAAGGAGGAAGTAAATAAAGAAAGTGAAAAGGGACTTAAAGAAATGAATGACGAGGTGGAAGAGGAACTTTCAGGAATAGACCTTCCTAACAGACCCCGCATCAAAAACCTCACACAGTTAGATTCCATTCAAAAAAACTCTCAAAAAGCAGAAAAGCTCTCAGACTTTGAATATAATGCCACTAAAAAAATCATAAAAATTCTAAAGAGCAAAAACAGGGCTGAACTTTGGAACAAGGCTATGGAATCCTTTGTCCATACACTTCCAAAAGTCTTGTTTTTATATATGCCGATATTTGCTTTTTTCCTTTGGCTGATGCACGACAAGAAAAAGTGGTATTATTTTGACAGTGGGGTGTTTACCCTGCATTATTTCTCATTCCTTTTGCTTGTTATAACGATTGGAATGCTTTTTAACTGGATTATGGACCTGATCCCGTATGGCAGCATCTTTTCCAACCTTTATAATCTTGCTGCCATGTTCTATATGTTTTTTTACTTTTTTAGAGCCCACAGCAACTTTTTTGGAGAACACAAAGCCATTTCAAGACTAAAGGGCTTTGTACTGTTTTTTATAAACATGCTCCTTATCAGTATTTTTTCAACAATACTATTTCTCTACAGCCTATGGAATTTACATTAAATTCGTATTTTTATAAAAATTTGAAGATGAAAAAAATGTTTGTTTCCGGTTTTATGCTTTCGTTATTCCTGGTTAGCTGTTCTTCAGTCAAGCCAACAAAATATATGGAAGCCATATCTGCTTCTGATTTAAAAACTAATCTCTATGTCATTGCAGGAGATGAAATGGAAGGCCGAAATACTGGCGAACCCGGTCAAAAAAAGGCTGGAAAATACCTGATTTCCCAATATGAAAAAATAGGTGTTTCCTATCCAAAAGGGGCCACCGACTTTTACCAAAAAGTTCCTGCGGCATTTATGTCACGGGCATTTAGTCCTAAACTAAACGATTCCGAAAATATCTGGGCGTTTATTGAAGGTTCTGAAAAACCGGATGAAATTTTGGTCATCTCTGCGCATTACGACCACGTAGGAATGAAAAACGGACAGGTGTATAATGGTGCTGACGATGACGGTTCCGGAACTGTTGCCTTGCTGGAGATTGCTAAAGCATTTATGTTGGCAAAGAAAGACGGACACGGGCCAAAACGCTCTATTCTATTTCTCCATGTAACCGGTGAAGAGCATGGATTACACGGTTCAAGATATTATGTCGAGCATCCGCTGTTTCCATTAAAAAATACAATTGCCGATTTGAATATCGATATGATAGGCCGTCGTGATGACAAACATAAAGACAACGGAAATTACGTTTATCTGATAGGTTCTGACCGTTTGAGTACAGACTTGCATAAGATATCAGAAAACGCAAATAAAGAATATACCAAGCTGGAATTAGACTATAAATACAACGACAGGAATGACCCGGAACGAATCTATTACCGTTCCGACCATTATAACTTTGCAAAAAATGGAATTCCGTCACTATTCTATTTCAACGGAGTTCATGAAGACTATCACAAAGCAACCGATACGCCGGACAAAATAGAATATGATCTGCTGCAAAAAAGGGCCCAACTCGTTTTCGTTACCGCCTGGGAATTAGCAAACCGAAAAGATAGACCTGTTATTGACAGGGATGGAAAATAAATAAAAAAAGCTCCGATATCGGAGCTTTTTTTATTTATTAAGTTTTACAACTACAAATCTTCTTTCACATCTGCGTCTGGCGCATTCTTTTTTACAGACTCGATTCCGTTATCGCGTCCTGAAGCAGAAGCATACATCTGGCTTGACCCAATAATCTGTCCGTTTGTAGCTTTTAGGTTAAAATATAATTTGCCATTTGAAGCTTCCTTTTTATCGAATTTAGAATCGTCCTGTGAATTTTTTCGTACTGATTCGATACCGTTCGTACATCCGGCTTTGCTTGAATAGCCTTCACTTGTCAATATGACTTCTCCGTTTCCGGCTTTCAGTACAAATTGAAACTCGTCATTTTTTCTTTTTGAAATCAAGAATGTCCCCATAAAATTTAATTTAAAAGTTATACTAATTTGAGCTTATGCAATTCCATAGAATAATAATAGCCAAAATATAACATTTTTATCAAATTTTATAACAATACCGGATTATTTTTTCTTAATAGAATCACGAATTGAGATTCTCGTTTTTTACAATCTGGATTTTTCCCAATTCCACACTGTCCGTTTCATCCTGAACAAGCAGTACTCCAAAAACATTGATTGGAATTTCAATTGTTTCTTCGTGTGAATGTTTTATCTCTTCAATCAAACTTTTATAATTGAGCGGATTCAGCACAATACAATCACCTTTATTGACTTTATGATTAAAAATATAATCCCGGATGGACTTGAAAGAAATCGGATTTCCTATAATTATTTGCTGTGACATGGTCTTTTTTCTCTCTAATTTAGAAAATAATGACCACAGACACAGCCAATTTAAGTTTTAATTAGCAAAGAGAAGAAATAAAAAAAGCCCTGGAAAATCCAGGGCTTTAAAAATGGGTGGCAGACCGGGTTCGAACCGGCGACCCTCGGCACCACAAACCGATACTCTAACCAGCTGAGCTACAACCACCATTTGTTTAACGAGTGCAAATATACTGCAAAAGTTGATTCCTGCAAACAAAAAGTTCAAAAAATTAAACTAAATCCCCTAAGCTATTGACTGCCAAATATCTTTCTACGGTAAATCCTTCTGCATATTCCGAGTTTATCAATCTTCCTAAATCCTGAGCACGGTATAAGATGCTATCTTTAAAGTTTTTTGTAGCTATTGGCGTGGAAGGCTCATTGGAATTTGGGTCATAAAACTGGGATTTGTACTCCATTAGAGAGGCTACTTTCTTATCCATGAAACCGCTGACATCAACCACAAAATCCGGTTTAAGATCTTTCCATTGGATGTAATGATATACCAGTTTAGGTCTCCAGGCGGCCTGGGCTATGCCATCAATTTCAGTTTCAATCTTAATCAGCCCGGATAAAAAGCAGGCATCAGAAACCAATTTGCTGCCTTTGCCATGGTCAATATGCCTGTCATCAATAGCATTACAGATTACGATTTCGGGCCTGTATTTTCGAATCATTTTAATGACTTGCATCTGATGGGCCTCATCATTGATAAAAAAACCGTCACGCATCTTAAGGTTTTCACGTATTTCAACCCCTAAAACAGCAGCGGCATTTTTTGCCTCTTCATCACGAATTTCAGCAGTGCCACGTGTTCCCAATTCTCCTCTGGTCAGGTCGACAATACCAACCTTCTTTCCTAACGAGACTTCTTTAGCAATAGTGGCACCACAGCCCAATTCAACATCATCGGGATGCGCACCAAAAAAAAGTATGTCTAATTTCATTGTTTGTGTTTGTTTGTTTTTTAAAAATACGAAGAATAATTATTACCCAAGGATATTCTTCAGCGTTAATGACTTATTCACAGTTTCTATAAATTCCTTCTCCGGAATACTATCTTTTGTAATCCCGCAGCCTATGTATAAATTGGCTTTTCCATTTTGCAGCTTCATACAACGGAGATTGACGAATAAGTCGGAATTCTCCGGTTTATCTTTTGCGAAATCCCGATTCAGTTCTCCTAAAAACCCTGAATAATACTCGCGGTTGTAACCTTCGTTTTCGAGTATAAATTTTTTGGAAGCTTCTTTTGGAAGTCCGCATACAGCCGGAGTTGGATGCAGCATTTTTATTATTTTTTCTAAATCCTGCCTGTCATGCAAACGTGCTTCGATATCAGTTTTGATATGTACAATATTTCCTGCCCTGAAAGTATAAGGTTTAGAACTGTTTTTTTCGGCTGCATAATCTTCAAGACCTTCAAGAATAAATTCCGTAACAAATTCCTGTTCTTTCTGTTCTTTAATTTCCCATTTTATTTCTCCTTCATGATACACCTGTGTTCCGGCAAGCGCCACAGTCTTGATACGGTCTCCCGAAGCTTTTAATAACTGCTCCGGAGTTGCTCCAAGCCACATACCTATCTCCGGATGGAAAAAACAATATTTAAAAGCTGTCGGATAAGCCGAAAGCAGTTTTTTAAACAACTCAAAAGGAGTGACATTTTCTAAAGAAACCGTTTCTTTACGTGACAGAACAACCTTTTTGAAATTGCCTTTGCAGATAGCATCTACCCCATTCTGAACCAACTGTTCAAAGTTTTCTTTGGCTGCAACATCTGCTCCAAAAACTGTATTGTTATTTTCAATTGCAATTCGGGTATATGCTTCCGTAAAGACATCCGATTTCTCTTTTGGTAACAGTACAAATTGCTCACCATGAAATGGGGCAAGTACAAATCCTTCTTCCTTAAAATCGGTTGTAAAGTGTAAAGAAGCATCCTTTTGAAAAATCCCGACAGCAACAGTTTCTCCGGGCTTGGAGTACAATGCGAAAGGAAGTCTGTTTTTGAACTGCTCTTCCGCTTTTTGGTATAATCCGGACATCATTTCTTTGTTCTTTCCAAAACAATATTGGTAATCTTGCATAGTGATATCAGCATATCATTTTCATCAGTTATCCTGATTTCCCAAAGATGTACCATACGTCCTTTATGGATAATTTTTGCCGTTCCGTATACCATACCCGCCCGTTTACTTTTGACATGGTTTGCTGAAATTTCAATACCGCGAACTTCATGAGTTTCCGGATTAATAAACATAAGTGAAGCCGCACTTCCTACACTTTCCGCAAGGGCAACAGAAGCACCGCCATGAAGTAGTCCCATTGGCTGGTGGACTCTTGGATTGACCGGCATCTGGGCTTTTAAATAACCTTCTCCGGCATCAATAAATTCTATTTCTAAAGTCTGCATCAGGGTATTTTCACACCATTTCTTGCAGTTTTCAAGCATTGTATTTCTATCGAAAGCCATTATTAAAATTTGTTTTTCCAAAATTAAGGAAATTAATACGGAACACAGCAGTCGATTATTGTCAGAAAAGTTAAAAGACACATACTAATTTTAACATTTTTGAGTTAACTGATGCAAGACATAACTCAATTTAAAAAAATTAACCTGTCTGACAAATCAGATTTTTACTATTTTTACCAAAATTCAAACCGATGCGCAATACCTTTATATTTTTATTCATAATTGCTGTTATTTCACTGACTTCTTGTCGAAAAGATTTTGATTTTGAGCCTAGCAGCGGTAATCTTGGATTTTCAAAAGATACGGTTTTTCTCGATACTGTTTTTACGAACATCGGCTCCAGTACTTATACCTTAAAAGTATACAACCGCAGTGATAAAGACATTAGCATCCCAACCATACAGCTTGCAAAAGGAATGAATTCAAAATACCGAATGATGGTAGACGGAATGCAGGGAACCGGAGGTAAAATTTTCAATAATGTAGAACTTCTGGCTAAAGACAGTTTGTTTATTTTCATAGAGACGACTATAGACTACAATGACTTTGCCAATCCGGATGCAGAATATCTTTATACAGACCAGATTCTATTTGACAACGGAACTAAACAGCAAAAAGTTCAATTGGTTACTTTGGTAAAAGATGCCATTTTTCTCTATCCTAACCGTGATAATGAAGGCAATTACGAGCAGATTCCTATTGGAGTCGATGAAGAAGGAAATCCTATAACAGGAAGAGGTTTTTTCCTTGATGATACTGAAAGACACTGGACTAAAGACAAACCTTATGTTATTTATGGCTATGCAGGTGTTCCAGCCAATGAAACGCTCACAATAGATCCAGGCACACGGGTGCATTTTCACTCCGGCTCTGCCCTGATTGCATATAATGGCAGTTCAATCAAAATAAATGGAAGCCAATCGTTTACAGACCAATTAGAAAACGAAGTTATTTTTGAAGGTGATCGGTTAGAACCGGCCTTTTCTGATTCACCAGGACAATGGCTGGCTATCTGGCTTACAAACGGAAGCACCGGACATGAATTTACTAACCTTACTATCAAAAATGCAACTGTGGGGATTCTGGTTTCCGGAAATTCAGGAATAAACAACCCTACTCCTGACTTAAAATTAAAGAATGTACAGATTTACAACTCATCTAATGCGGGAATTCTGGCACAAACAGGATATGTTGAGGGTGAAAATGTAGTTATCAATTGGGGTGGCTCTTCAAGCTTTGTAGGCAGCTATGGTGGAAAATATGACTTCAAACATTGTACATTCAATAACAACTGGTCGGGCTCCAGAAAGTACGCTGTTGCACTTGACAATTACATACAGGGAGCAACACCGGAAGTACAACCATTGGAAGCCAGCTTTAAGAACTGCATTATTTTCAGTTCCAACCAATCCGGATTGCTTCTCAATAAAAAAGAAGGTTCGGATAATTTCAATGCAACATTTACGAAGTGCCAAATCAAGCTTAGCAATTCTATCAATACGACCAATAATATCTATTCCTTTGTGAATGATAATACCAATATCATCCGAAATGGAAATCCGAACTTCCTGGACATCAACAAAAACAAGCTGATGATTGGCGAAGAATCAAGCGCAAATGGTTTTGGAGATCCTGGTGTTGCTGCTCAGGTTCCTAACGATATCAAAGGAACAGCAAGAAATACGGCAAGTCCAGACCTTGGCGCTTATGAATCTATTACTTTTGAAGAACGCTAATCATTTTTGAAAAATCACCATTAAAAATAAGATTAAATTATTTTTTTTCATAATTTTATGCGAATCAAACAAAATCAATACAATTATGAAAACAAACTACATTTATCTGGGTGCTTTGCTTCTGTGCCTGACGGCCTGTAAAAAAGAAGTCAAGGTTGAAACGACAACAACAGTACCAAAAGATTCTGTTCCAACAGAAACCGTAAAGTCTGAACCAATGGATTCGATTGCCATGCAAAAAGCCTGGCAGGAATACATGACACCGGGCGAAATGCACAAAAAAATGGCTGCTGACGTAGGAACCTGGGACGAAGAACTTACCTTCTGGATGGGACCTGACGATAGGTTGCCACACAAAAGCAATGCTACTGCCAATACCAAAATGATATTAAACGGTCTTTATCAGGAATCGGTGCATACCGGAAACATGATGGGACAGCCTTTTGAAGGGCGCAGTACTTTAGCCTATGATAATGCCTCCAAGCAATACGTTTCAACATGGATTGACAATATGGGAACGGGAATTATGGTTATGAGAGGAAATTATGACGAAGCTTCAAAAACAATTAAAATGGAAGGTGAAGTTACTGACCCGATGACAAAAAAAATTAAAAAAGTTCGTGAAGTCATTACCGTTGTCGACCCTAACACTCAAAAAGTGGAAATGTATGACATGACACCGGACGGAAAAGAATTTAAAAGTATGGAAATCATGCTGAAAAGAAAGAAATAACACCTAAAAACAATGCGAAAAAGGCTGTCGGAAGACAGTCTTTTTTATTAACAGAGATTGTTTACGAACTTTTGGCGTAAGGCTTTTGACTTTAGGACTTTTTGAACTAAATTTGCGCCACAACAACAACTAAATATAAGAACTAATGATTCATTTCTTCGGAAACGAAAGCAATACTGTTTTTGCCGTTCAGACGCAAAACGAACTTTCTGCTCAAGACATTTCAAAATTAAACTGGCTTTTTGGCAACACCCATAAAATTGAAAAATCCGTACTAGCGGATTTTTTTGTTGGCCCACGAGCTGCAATGATTACTCCTTGGAGCACGAATGCCGTAGAGATTACTCAAAATATGGGTATCGAAGGCATTATCCGTATTGAGGAATTTAAAAAAGTCACTACTGATTTTTCTGATTTTGATCCGATGCTTTCTCAGAAATATTCTGAATTAGGACAGGAAATATATAGCATAAATATACAGCCGGAACCTATCCTTGAAATTGAAGATATTGCAGGCTTCAATACAAAAGAAGGACTGGCATTAAGCAAAGAGGAAGTTGACTATTTGGAAAATTTGTCCAAAAAACTAGGCAGAAAACTAACCGACTCTGAAGTATTTGGATTCTCACAAGTAAATTCAGAACACTGCCGCCATAAAATATTCAACGGAACCTTTATCATTGATGGAGAAGAAAAGCCTTCTTCCCTATTCAAGCTGATTAAGAAAACTTCCGCAGAAAATCCGAATGATATTGTTTCGGCCTATAAAGACAATGTAGCTTTCTTAAAAGGACCAAAAGTGCAACAATTCGCACCTAAATCCGCAGACAAGCCTGATTTTTACGAAACAAAAGATTTTGATTCTGTTATTTCGCTTAAAGCGGAAACACATAACTTCCCGACAACTGTTGAGCCTTTCAATGGTGCGGCAACCGGTTCCGGAGGAGAAATTCGTGACCGTCTGGCTGGCGGGCAAGGTTCTTTGCCTTTGGCGGGAACAGCAGTATACATGACCTCTTATTCCCGCCTGGAAGAAAACCGTCCATGGGAAAAAGCAATGGAAGAAAGAAAATGGCTATACCAAACGCCAATGGATATCCTAATCAAGGCTTCAAATGGAGCTTCTGATTTTGGGAATAAATTCGGACAGCCGTTAATTACGGGTTCAGTCCTGACATTTGAACACGAAGAAGAAAATAACCCTTCCAGCGTTCAAAACTCTGGCAGGGTTGACAAACTTGGTTACGACAAAGTCATCATGCTAGCCGGAGGAATTGGTTATGGAAAACAAGACCAGGCTATTAAGCAAAAGCCAAAAACCGGCGATAAAATCGTTATACTGGGTGGTGAAAATTACAGAATTGGTATGGGCGGTGCTGCAGTTTCTTCTGCAGATACCGGTGCTTTCAGTTCCGGAATCGAGT
Organism: Flavobacterium lindanitolerans; assembly: GCF_002846575.1. Taxonomy (NCBI): domain Bacteria; kingdom Pseudomonadati; phylum Bacteroidota; class Flavobacteriia; order Flavobacteriales; family Flavobacteriaceae; genus Flavobacterium; species Flavobacterium lindanitolerans. Next base: position 2,064,325 of record NZ_PJND01000007.1, on the reverse strand, counting down.
TGAATGCTATACAACGTTCCAATCCGGAAATGCAAAAACGTGCTGCAAATGCTATCCGTGGCCTTGTAGAAAGTGATGCGAATCCTATAGTTTCCATCCATGACCATGGAGCCGGAGGCCATTTAAACTGTCTTTCGGAATTGGTTGAAGAGACAGGAGGTCTGATTGATTTGGATAAACTTCCTGTAGGCGACCCTACACTTTCTGCCAAGGAAATCATTGGAAACGAATCTCAGGAAAGAATGGGATTGGTTATTGGCCAAAAAGATATCGATACTTTACAAAGAATAGCAGACCGTGAGCGTTCACCTATGTATCAGGTAGGTGATGTAACCGGAAACCACAGATTCACTTTTGAGTCGAAAACGACAGGAGCAAAACCGATGGATTTTGCTTTGGAAGATATGTTTGGAAGTTCACCTAAAATGGTAATGACCGACACTACTGTAAATCGAAACTATACCGAATTAGAGTATACTCAGGAAAATTTTAAAAATTATCTGAACCAGGTCTTGCAATTGGAAGCTGTGGCTTGTAAAGACTGGCTTACCAATAAAGTAGACCGTTGTGTTGGCGGAAAAGTTGCCAAACAACAATGTGCCGGACCATTGCAATTGCCTCTGAATAATGTTGGGGTTATGGCTCTGGATTATTTAGGAAAAGAAGGAATTGCAACCACCGTAGGCCATTCTCCTGTTGCCTCCTTAATTGACCCTGCTGCAGGAAGCCGCACGGCAATTGCAGAAGCATTGTCTAACATTATCTGGGCACCAATAAAAGACGGCTTAAAAGGAGTTTCACTTTCTGCCAACTGGATGTGGGCCTGTAAAAATGAAGGTGAAGATGCAAGATTATATGAAGCCGTTCAAGGGTGTTCTGATTTTGCAATAGAATTGGGCATCAACATCCCTACAGGAAAAGACTCCCTTTCAATGAAGCAGAAATACCCTAACGGAGATGTTATTGCTCCCGGAACGGTAATTATTTCGGCGGCAGGTAATTGTACCGATATCCGAAAAGTAGTCGAGCCAGTTCTGAAAAAAGACGGTGGCAATATCTATTATATCAACCTTTCAGAAGATGCTTTCAAATTGGGAGGTTCATCTTTTGCACAGGTTTTAAACAGAATAGGAAACGATGTTCCTACAATCAAAAATGCAGCCAATTTCAAGACTACTTTTAATGTCTTGCAAGACCTGATTAAGGAAGGAAAAATCCAGGCCGGACACGATATTGGAAGTGGTGGATTAATTACTACTTTACTGGAAATGTGTTTTGCAGATGTGAATCTGGCAGCTGATTTCGACCTGAGCAATCTGAATGAAAATGATACTGTAAAAGTTCTATTCTCTGAAAACATTGGAATTGTTTTCCAGGCAGATGCTTCTGTTGAAACTGTATTGGCGCAAAATAATATTTCTTTCTTCAATATTGGAAAAGTAAAAGATGGCAACACCGTAACTATCAAAAACGGAAGCCAAAATCTATCTGTAGATGTGGCTGAAGCACGTGACACATGGTACAAGACTTCGTATCTGTTAGACAAAAAACAGTCGGGAGAACTGAAAGCAAAAGAACGTTTTGAAAACTATAAAAAACAGCCTTTGCAATTTAAGTTCCCTGAACATTTTACAGGAAAAAAACCGGTAATTGACGCTTCAAAACCAAGACCAAAAGCCGCTATCATACGCGAAAAAGGAAGTAATTCTGAGCGTGAAATGGCCAATGCTATGTATTTAGCTGGTTTTGATGTAAAAGATGTCCATATGACCGACTTGATTTCGGGCCGTGAAACTCTCGAAGACATCCAATTCATTGGGGCTGTTGGAGGTTTTTCCAACTCCGATGTTTTAGGTTCTGCCAAAGGTTGGGCCGGTGCATTTTTATACAATGAAAAGGCAAAAACGGCTTTGGATAATTTTTTCAGAAGAGAAGACACGCTGTCTGTTGGAATCTGTAACGGGGCTCAATTGTTTATGGAATTGGAATTAATCAACCCGGAACATGAAGTACATGGAAAATTAAGACATAACGACTCTCACAAGCACGAAAGTGCCTTTACATCTGTGAGCGTTTTAGAAAATAATTCCGTAATGTTAAGCACATTAGCCGGAAGCACTTTAGGAGTTTGGATTTCGCATGGTGAAGGAAAATTTGATTTGCCTTATACTGAAGACAAATACAATGTTGTTGGAAAATATGGTTATGAAAATTACCCGGCTAATCCTAACGGTTCTTTCTTTAATATTGCCATGTTATGCGACAAAACCGGAAGACACCTGGCTATGATGCCGCATATTGAACGTTCAACTTTCCAATGGAACTGGGCAAATTATCCGGAAGGCAGAAACGATGAAGTTTCGCCTTGGCATGAAGCTTTTGTGAATGCAAGAAAATGGATTGAAAATAAAATCTGATTTTAAACAGAAGAATCCTTTCCCAGTGGAAAGGATTCTTTGTTTTTATCGTTTCCCTTTCATCATTACAGACCCGATTCCGGTAACTATACCCGAAGCGGCAAAGGCAAACATTCCTGAAGCAATCATTTCCTGACCGGCAAACAGTGCATTTTGTGTAATTGCATCATGGAACAATGACCCACCTACTCCGCCTGCAATTATTCCGATTACTGACAAAACAGAAAAATCTCTCCAAGGTTCAGGGTCTGGATGCGGAGGCACTGGAAAACGCCACCAACCCGGAAACTTTGTACCACACCAGCCCATTGCTAAGTAAAATAACATTCCCATACTGATTCTATTTTATATAATGCCTACTCTTTTTGCTTTTCGGCTTACGCATAAACCAAATGTAGAAACAGTTATTTTACTGACTATAAGGCTATTCCCTGTTTTTATTAAGTAAAAACACTGTATTTTAGAGGGCAGAAATTATAGTATGAAAAGACAATCCCGGTTATTATACTTTTTACTCTTATCAGGAACAATCGTTCTGGGACTGTTATCCCGATTTATAAAAACGATTCCCCTGTTTATAGGCGACATGCTTTATGCCATCATGATATACTTTCTGGTACGGTTTCTTTTTCCAAAAGCCAGAACCAAAACAACGGTTTTAATTTCACTTTTGGTTTGTTATATTATAGAGACGTTGCAATTGTATCAGGCCGATTGGATAGTCAGTATCCGTGCTACCACTTTAGGTCGTCTTATATTAGGGCAAGGATTTTTATGGAGCGATATTCTTGCCTATACTTTTGGAATCGGGATTGTTTTTATGATTGAAAATATTTTAAAAAGTTCACGCAACCGTCAGCAAAAACGTTAATATTCATTGCCCGAAGAAAAAAAATCTTTACTTTTATAGGAATGACTTTTCTTATAAAGTGAAGTCATTACTTTTTAAAACTTTTTGATGGTTATGGCTTTAAAAAACGGAATAATTCTCAATGCTCCCGAACTTTCCAAAGAAAATTCTTTAAAGACACTGGTTGAAAACCGGACAATACATACTTTGAATCATTGTGAACTGAACCTGTTTGAAACTTATCAGGAAGCTCAGCTGGTTCCTTTAAAATTTAATGATTTGGTTGTGACCAGCATGTTGAGAGGCAAAAAGGTAATGCATCTGTTTGATAAGGAAGGATTTGATTATCTTCCGGGTGAAACCGTTATTGTTCCCTCCAATGTAGAGATGAAAATTGATTTTCCTGAAGCTTCCAAACAAAATCCAACCCAATGCCTTGCCCTCGCTTTAGATCATTCCAAAATCAGCGAAATATTAAATCTGCTTAATGAAAAATACCCTAAAGGTCAGGATGAATACTGGCAGCTAAATGCCAATAATTATTTTTTCTATAACAATATAGAATTGGCAGCTTCCATACAAAAACTGATTAAAGTTTGCCTAAGCAATTCTGTAACCAAAGACATTATAGCCGATTTGACCTTACAGGAAATGCTGATTCAAATCATACAGCTACAGACCCAAAAAGGAGCCCAGGACAACACTCTTACAGATTCCAATCCGACACTTTCTCCCATTATAGCCTACATCAAGGCAAATATCAATAACAATATCAATATGAAAAAACTATCGGATGTAGCCTGTATGAGTACAACTGCCTTCCATCGTTTTTTCAAAAGAGAACTGGGAATCACTCCTGTTGAATTTATCCTCCAGGAAAAAATAAAAATGGCAAAAGCCCTTTTAAGTGGGCAGAATATCCATGTAAATGAAGTTTCGTATGAACTGGGTTTTGAAGACAGCAATTACTTCATACGCCTGTTCAAAAAACACGAAGGAATTACCCCAAAACAATATCAAAAACTTACCGTTAATTAAACCGTTCTACGGGTTCCAAATCTTTGGCTTCTTCTTCTGTATACAATCGGGAATGGATAAAAAAGCCGACATCCAAAACGGATTCAAGGGAAAAACTGGCCGCCCTGCCTTCCATAGCATCCAAAGTGAGTTGGGTATGCTTCCAATATTCAAACTGGTCGCCAGCCATATAAAACTTACAACCTTCAATTTCTCCAATGCACACATCGTTGGAACCAATCAAAAAACCGCCTTTTTCAAAACAATGCGGATAGGAACCTTCACAACAGCCTCCGCTTTGGTGAAAAATCAATTCACCATATTCTGCTTTTAGCCGTGCTATTACTTCTTTGGCTTTTTCGGTAGCCAGTACTCTTTTTGTAGCCATAACTGATTAAGAAATGAGCTCCCAAAAACAGGAAAGCTCATTTACTAAGTTAATTATTAATGTCAACTAATATTTTTACTTCGGATGGATTGGTCACAAGAGCTTCAAAACCATCTTTCACTATATTGTCGAGTTTTATTTTACTGGTTACTAATTTTTCAACCGGCATCCTTCCAGTAGCAATAAGATTTATTACTTCCGGGAAAATATTTCTGTAGGCGATAATTCCTTTAATAGTAATTTCTCGGACAACCTGTGTAAAGGCATCATGGCTTACCGGTTTTCCAAACAAAGCAACCAAAACAGCCGTTCCCCCGTTTTTCAAACTGGCCAGTCCGGCGTTAAATGTTGCCTGTACACCTGCCGCATCCAGAAAAATATCGGCACCTCCATTTGTCAGGTCTCTTACTTGCTGCGGAATATTTTCGCTTTTTCCGTTAATTACATAACTGGCTCCTATAGAAAGTGCTTTTTCCAAACGTTTTTCAGCCACGTCAACCACCACAACCGTTGTTGCTCCTGCCGCAATTGCCGCCTGCACACATAAAAGGCCAATAGGTCCTGCTCCAAAAATAACACAGGACTGCCCTATTTTAAGACCGCTTTGCAAAACCGCATAAACCGCCACGGCCGCAGGTTCTACTAATGCTCCCTGCTCAAAGCTCATAGAATCCGGAATTTTATGCACCATATAATCCTCGACAACCGTATATTTTGCAAAACCTCCATTAGAAGTCAATCCAACAAACCCGAGTGGTTCTGAAAGATTATACTGTCCATTCGCTATAAAAGGACTTTCGGGATTTTTAAAAATAGGTTCGACTACAACCCTGTCACCTTTTTTTATGTTCTTCACATTTTCGCCCACTTCGTTTACGATTCCCGCAAACTCATGACCCAATGTTGTCACTCCCTGATGTCCGTTAAGCGGATAAGGCTTATCAAAAGGAATCAACATTGGTCCGTGTGTATATTCATGGAGGTCGGAACCACAAATTCCCGCAAATTGCACTTCTATCTGTACCTGATTCTTTCCGGGTGACGGCACTGTTGTTTCTTCTACCCGGATATCTTTAGCCGCATGCCAGCGGGCTGCTTTCATATTTGCCATAGTATATATTTTTATTTTTTGGAGAATAAAAACACCGCATTTAAAATGCGGTGCCAACAATTAAATATTAAAAGAATCCTAATTTCTTTTTATCGTAAGAAATCAGCATGTTTTTAGTGCTTCTGTAATGGTCGAGCATCATTTTATGGTTTTCGCGTCCGAAGCCTGATTTTTTATAACCGCCAAACGGAGCATGAGCCGGATAGGAATGGTATTGGTTCACCCATACACGTCCTGCCTGAATAGCCCTCGGAACCTGATACAACTCATGGGCATCGCGGGTCCAGACACCTGCTCCTAATCCATACAAGGTATCGTTTGCTATTTCTATGGCTTCTTCAACCGTCTTGAATGTAGTCACGCAAACTACCGGACCAAAAATTTCTTCCTGAAAAATACGCATCTTGTTATGTCCTTTGAAAATTGTAGGCTCAATATAAAATCCACCTTCCAAATCACCTTCCAAACGATTTATTTCACCTCCTAACAGTACTTCGGCTCCTTCTTCTTTTCCTATTTTCAGATAGGACTGTATTTTTTGGTATTGCTCGTTGGAAGTCTGCGCTCCCATCATACAAGACTTATCCAAAGGATGCAGGGTTTTAATTGCTTTGGTACGTTCAATTACTTTAGCAATGAATTTGTCATAAATGTCTTCGTGGATTAGCATTCTTGACGGACAGGTACATACTTCACCCTGATTTAAGGCAAATAAAACGGCGCCTTCGATGGCTTTGTCAAAAAACTCGTCGTCTGCATCAGCTACCGATTTAAAGAAAATATTAGGCGATTTTCCTCCTAATTCCATAGTGGAAGGAATAATGTTTTCAGCTGCATATTGCATGATCAATCTTCCCGAAGTGGTACTTCCCGTAAAGGCTACTTTAGAAATCCTTGAAGATGTTGCCAATGGTTTTCCGACTTCGATTCCGTAGCCGTTAACAATATTCAATACGCCGGGAGGTAAAATATCACCTATCAGTTCCATTAAAATCATAATTGAAACCGGAGTCTGTTCTGCCGGTTTTACAACCGTACAACAACCAGCAGCGAGAGCCGGAGCTATTTTCCAGGTTGCCATCAAAAGCGGAAAATTCCACGGAATAATCTGTCCCACGACACCAATAGGCTCATGCAGTACAATACTAACAGTATTTTCATCATGTTCTGCAATCGTACCTTCATCTCCTCTGATTACTCCTGCAAAGTATCTGAAATGGTCCACAACCAAAGGCAAATCTGCCGCTAATGTTTCTCTGACAGCTTTTCCATTATCAATTGTTTCAACAATAGCCAGATATTCTAAATTGTCTTCTATAACCTGGGCAATTTTCATAAGCAGATTGCTTCTGTAGGTAGGTGAAGTCTTACTCCACGATTTAAACGCTTCATGGGCCGCGTCCAAAGCCAATTCAACATCTTCTTTGCTGGAGCGTGCTGCCTGTGCAAATACTTTTCCGTCAATCGGGGAAACATTGTCGAAATATTTTCCATGCACAGGAGGTACAAATTTTCCTCCTATATAATTATCATATCTTTCTTTAAACTGGGGTCTTTTTAGAACATCGCTCATAATTTAATATTTTTAGTTTTATCAAATTTGAGTATTACTAATTACGAATTATAGCATTATTCTATCAAAAAATAGCACAATTCTAATTTTAAGAAGAAAATAACTAAATAAGACATACAATAAAGACATATTACTAAACTTATATTAAAATAGTATATCACTATTTGAAAATATTGGCATTCTTAATATATTTTTTATAATTTGCAGATAAAATTTACCTCAATGAACAAAATAACACGCTTGTTTGATTTTCCTTACCATCAACAGGAAAAATACAGCATTCCCGATTCGTTGGTTACAAAGTATGATGGAGAATGGGTGAAGACTTCTACTGACGAATATATTTCAAAAGCAAACGCCATTTCAAGAGCCCTTTTGAGAATGGGAGTACAAAAAGATGATAAGATTGCGGTCATTTCATCAAACAACAGAACCGAGTGGCATATTGTAGACATTGGGATTCTGCAAACCGGAGCGCAAAATGTTCCTATATATCCTACTATTTCTGAAGAAGATTATGAGTATATCCTGAATCATTCCGGTTCTATTTACTGCATCGTTTCTGATGAAGAAGTTCTAAAGAAAGTAAATGCTATTAAAAATAACGTTCCCAATCTAAAAGAAGTTTTCTGCTTTAATACCATCTCCGGATGCAAAAACTGGACAGAATTACTGGAATTAGGTAAAGACGAAAGCAATCAGAGTGAAGTCGAAGCCAGAAAAGAAACCGTAACCACTGAAGACCTGGCAACAATCATCTATACTTCAGGAACTACCGGAAAACCGAAAGGTGTAATGCTATCTCATAAAAATATTGTTTCCAACGTATTGGGAAGCGAAAAAAGAATTCCGTTTCAAGCCGGAAAAAGTAAAGCGTTGAGCTTCCTTCCTATCTGTCATATTTTTGAAAGAATGGTTGTATATCTCTACCAGTATTATGGTGTGGGAATTTATTTTGCCGAATCGATTGACAAATTAAGCGATAACCTGAAAGAAACGAGACCGCATGTTATGACAGCTGTCCCAAGACTTTTAGAAAAAGTATATGATAAGATTTATGCCAAAGGTGCCGAACTTACCGGAATCAAGAAAAAGCTATTTTTCTGGGCGATTGAGCTTGGACTGAAATTTGAGCCTTACGGAAAAAATGGCTGGTGGTATGAATTCCAATTGGGAATTGCCAGAAAACTGATTTTCAGTAAGTGGAAAGAAGGTCTGGGTAACAATCTTGAACTGATGGTTTCCGGTAGTGCTGCATTACAACCAAGGCTGGCAAGAGTTTTTGCTGCTGCACAAATTCCTGTTATGGAAGGTTATGGACTAACCGAAACTTCTCCTGTAATTGCTGTAAACGATATGCGTAACCACGGATTCAAAATAGGAACCGTAGGCAAAGTGATTGATAATGTGGAAGTCAAGATTGCAGAAGACGGTGAAATCCTTTGTAAAGGTCCAAACGTAATGATGGGCTATTATAAAGACCCGGAGAAAACTGCCGAGGCAGTCAAAGACGGCTATTTCTATACAGGCGATATTGGATTGATTGATAAAGACGGTTTCCTGAAAATTACCGACAGGAAAAAAGAAATGTTCAAGACTTCAGGAGGAAAATACATCGCACCCCAATTAATTGAAAATGCAATGAAACAGTCCCGCTTTATTGGTGAAATTATGGTTATTGGCGATGGTGAAAAAATGCCGGGCGCTTTCATACAGCCTGATTTTGACTTCGTAAAACAATGGGCTGCTAAAAAAGGATTGTCTATTGGCTCCACAAACAAAGAGATTGTTGCCAACGAAGAAGTCAAGAAACGTTTTCAGGAAGAAGTGGATGACATCAACAAAAAATTCGGGCACTGGGAAATGATAAAGCGATTTGAACTGACGCCGGAAGTTTGGTCGATTGACGGAGGAGAACTTACCCCTACTTTAAAATTAAAACGTAAAAACGTCAAGGAAAAATACCAGAATTTGTATGATAAAATATACAGAGATGCTTAAAAATAGTACAACCGCAAATTTTCAGTTTGCGGTTTTTTGTTTTAGTGAAGGATTATTATTAGCAAAAAACATAAACTTATTGAGATTAGTTTTTAGTATAAGGTTTCAGATAATCAATTAATCTTACACAATAGTCCTATAAACTTTTATTATAACAAAGTTCTTTTAATGCCTTTAAGAATGGCTAATTTTGGTTATCTAAAAATTACTATTCTTATGATAACCGGACTATACGAAACCCATATTCAAGTCAGTAACCTGACAAAAGCAGTCCAATTTTATACCGAAACACTGGGATTACAATTGGCTCATTATGATGAAACCAGACCCATAGCCTTCCTTTGGATTGGTGAAGGAAAAAAAGCCATGCTGGGACTTTGGGAGCAAAAGGAATCTTTACAGACACGACATTTTGCTTTTACCTGTGATATTGAATTTATATTACAACAGTCAGAGGGCTTTTTAAAGAACAACCAGCTCCAGCCTTATAATTTCCTTAAAAACGGCTCATCAGAACCTATGGTTTTTGCCTGGATGCCGGCACTGGCTATTTATTTCAATGACCCTGACGGAAACCAATTGGAATTCATATCGCTTCTGGAAGGAAACGGACAGCCTGAATTAGGAGTTTTGTCGTATGATAGATGGCTGGAATTGAAGAAATAATAAACCGATAAATAGTGCTTAAATATATAACCATGAATCGGGATGATTCATGGTTATTTTTATTATTGGTTTTTAAGGCACCAATGCAATACTTTAGCAATATTCTTTGCGTCATCAATACCTCTGTGGTGCGTTCCTTCAAGTGGTATTTCAAGAATATGCAAAGCGCCATTCATGCCTGTTGGTTTTGACAGTCCTTTTGTTTCGGCAAACAAAACCTTCACATTAATATGGTCGTTACTCATTGGATAATTTACGCCAAAGGACATGCATTGTCTTTTGAGCATGTTTAAATCATATTGGCCATAGCTCGCCCAGGTATACAAATCCGGATTGTATTCGTCAATAAGCTTTTCAATTGCTTCTTCAAACAATACACCTTCCTTATCCAATAAATCCTGGGTTATTGTTGTAAGCTCCGTACAAAACGGACTTACTGTGGAACGCTGTGGCTTGATTAAAATACCCTGATTTTTAGAAATTTCTCCTGTAACCGTGTTTAACAGGCTCAAGCCTATTTCTATAATTTCATTAACTTCCCCATCGGGAATTTTACCTTTCCAGCACGTCGCTTCAAGGTCTATAATTATAATTTTATCTGTTGTTTTCATTTTTGTTTTACTTTTTAAAAACCACGAACTCATTGAAAATAAAATTCGTGGTTTTGATTTAATCTATTAATAACTGCGTCACGGCAGCTGCATTTATCGCCCATTGAGCATCATAAACTTCGTCCGCATTTAAGGATTCTATAATTTCTAAACCCTGGGCTTCTGCTTTAAGCTGCAACAAACTACCAATATTTAATTTACTGCTCAATTTTGATAATAATGCCTGAACTCCTTTATAGTCCAAACCTTGAACAAGCTGACCTCCAAAAGTCATCTCTAACCAAATGATTTCTTTTTTGGCAATATCCAGCACACCAAAAACCAAACCTTTAGCCACGTTTTGAGTTACTCTTACCTGATGGTCAACACAAGACGGATCATAAGCCACACCGGTTCTTTCCGATATTTTCATCGGATGTTTGCTATTCATCCATCCCACAACAAGATTTGGAGTAATGCTTCCATTGCTATAAGCATTACAGGTAAAGGTTACAAACTTTGCACCTGCCTTTTTCAGCTCATCAATATTGATGTTGATATATTCTGCTGTACCAATTTTATTAGGTATGCTCCTGATATCCCCGCTATGTTTGCAGCCGATTGTATTTAATCTGCTGAACGAGCACATATCAAAGTTGTTTTCATAAGCAATATAACAGCTCAAATCCATATCCAAATGCTGGGCAGGCAAATCTTTACCCCATTGCATGAACAACCTCACTTCATTACCTTCAACCGGGTAACGTGTACCCATCAAGGCAACAGGCAAATCCTGAACCGTATCACTTCTATCTCCAATAGAAATAGGAATGTTGAATAATTGCGGGGCGATATACATCGTCTTGTTATTATTTGCAACAGCAGCAAATCTTTTTTTCATTGCCAGAATACACAACTCTTCAATCTGGCTTTTCATTGCCTCTAATTGTTTTTCATCATATAGATTCAATAATCCATTGGCTTTAATTCTTTTATTAGTTCCCCCCAATGGCTTTACGCTTCTTTGTATGTTTTTATCAAAATAATTTTGGGCATACATGTTTAGTGTGAATAGCAACCTTGCAGGAATCTTATCAATAATTTCCGTAAAGTGTGCAATTGTTTCGTCTGAACCAAACCACAGCATATTTGAGAATAAAGAACGTGCAAACAGACCCGGACGTTGCTTCAACAAAGCAAATGTCTTTTCGGCATCCATTTTTAAGCGGTAACGGTTTACGTCTGCCTGCCAAACATCATAAGTTTGGTTATAGAAAACATCCAACAATTCGCTTAGCTTTTCAAAGTCTTTTCTCTTACTATATTCTGCCAAACGTAAAGCCCTGATAAAACGGATCCACATTCCTCTTTTAGGATGCATGGTTTCACACATGGCCTGTACATCCATATCCAGATTGTTTAACCAATTAGCTACCATCATACATTCTTTTCGAGAGTATTTAAGCTTCAAATCCTTTTTGGCAATCAATTTAGATTGCGCGCTATTATCTGCCGGTAAAAAAATATGCTTTCCGGTTTCTTCAACTCTTTTTATGATGGTTTTAGGCTCTATGATTTGTAGAAAACCTGTTTTCTTGAACCATAAATATCGTAGGATATCTGTTGGTGACTTGAAATATAGGACTGCTTTTTCTTCTTTATCTTCCTCAATCAGAGTATCAATTACTAAAACCAAAGTTTCTTTTATTCCGATTTCAACTTTTGGCAAAGGCAAATAATGAAGCAATACTTTCAGACTTTCCACTTGAGTAGCGTCAAGTGCTGTCTTAGATTGCAGTAACGAATAGAAATAATCATTCAATTGTTTTTCTGTCCACAATTCCAATACTTTTAATTTGCTTCCTTGTTCAAAGTTTTCAATAGTACCGAATTCAAATGGAGTACCGCAAAACGGACATCCATTGTATCTTTCTAAGGGAAAAGTATTGTTTGGAATGATGTGGCCGCATTGCAAAGTAGTTCCTTTGTTTGTCTTGAAAACATTAGCAATCATCGCAACAATATGATCAAAGGTAGATTCACCGGTTGGAACATTCCATTCCTTAACCAACGGAGTCCAGTTTTTATCGATACCTAAAACTGTTTTTAAAGTTTCTAAAACTTCTATTTTATAGCTTGGGTTAGCATTATTCAAACCATGTAATAAAGTTTCTGAAAAAGTGAATCCCAGTTTCGAGACATTCGCAGATAATACTGCAGTTGGAGCAGACAATATTTTATTATTGTTTGCTATTAATTCATTCGGAATAAAGATTGCATTTTGGCGCAAACTGATTTTTAATAGTTCTTTTGTTTTCATTTTGTTTTTGGTTTAAATTAGATAATTGTGTTTCTGGTTCTACCTAAAAGAGTTTTGAAGTAAGAAACACTTGACCTTATTTTATTTTGAAGATAATGGATTAGCTATGTCAATGTAATTTGGTGGGCATCCCCTGGAGTAAGCTAATCTTGACCTTCTAAATTAATGGTGATTTAAAAACTTGCCGGATTCGAACCGGAATACCAATTTTCTGAAGTAAGTTTTTATTGACCGTTAATTTGTGGAGCAGGCGGGATTCGAACCCGCGACATGGACATCAAAAGTGTAAGAAGTAAGTTTTTGTTGACCTTTTCAGATAATTCAAAAACTGACCTGCTCTACCACTGAGCTACTGCCCCATAATTTTAAAAAAGTTAGCCGGTAATTGGGCAAGTGTTATCTTGGAAGGTTATTCGAAGTAACTCACGCTTGACCTTGCTAACTTATTTTATATTTCAATGAACCTGTTGTTTTATTACGTGACAAAGATTTCAAAACCACTGCGCAATTATTCTGCGCAGTGAATTTAATTTATAAAAGTCCCAGTCTTTTCTGATGTTCCCGGTCTCTTTGTTCGATTGCTCCAAAAGGACTTCCTTTGAAATAGCCTATATTAACAAAGCCATTTTCTTCAGTTATGAGCGACTCTTTTTTGGTAACCGCTCCTGTGTATTTGGAACCATAATTACCTGTGAGCTTTTTTGTAGCCGGATCCAGGTCACCCCATTCCGGTGTTTTTCCGTTATAGATAGGCTCAACAAAATAAATAATACCGGTTATCCTGGATTTCATCAGGAACCGCCCTGTTTCGTCCGTATTGGTCAAAAACCTTTTTAAGATGTCTTGTCTCATAATTATCATTCTTGAAATTAAACATTGTGGAACAGATTCGAGTTGAACGAATACCTTTAGTGTTTCAAACTAACGTGCATACCACATACACTACTATTCCTTTTGTACAGGAAGAGAGATTCGAACTCTCAAAAAACAGATCCTAAATCTGCCGCGTATACCATTCCGCCATTCCTGCAATTAATATGTCTGGGAAGCAGGATTCGAACCTGCGACCTCCCGCGTCCAAGGCGGGCAAACAACCTCCGTTATCTTCCCAGTTTTTTGGGGTGCTTTCGGGAATCGAACCCTGTTCTTCAGAACCACAATCTGAGGTTTTACCTAATAAACTAAAAGCACCATTTCGGCTCATATCAGATTACTTGCAACTTTCTCCAAGAGACAGTCGGGAAGGTTAGCCAGTAACCCCAATGAGCCAGTTCCTTTCCAGAACTTATGTGACCACGATGGGATTCGAACTTACGACCGCCTGCTTAGAAGGCAGAAGGTCTATCCCATCTCTTTTAGGCATAAAAAAAGCACCTCGTTAAAGGTGCTTCATATCATACTATCAGGATAAGATTATCCTATCAGCCTGTAATGATTATACACCTGTGTTTTATAAAATCGGCTATCGAGACTTGGGAAAGCTATATCTGTGTTATGTCGTCTAAAAGCAAACACTTCTTTATAGTTGATAGCTGTTAGTTGATAGTCTATAGTTGTCATATCTTAAATCTTAATTTTTTCTTCGGCAAAGATAAAGTCGAAAAAATCAAACTTACAAATTATTTTTAAATTTATTTTATTGAAAATCAAATAGTTAAACTAAATTAAAACAAAAGAAATCCTGTCCGCTATGAAGCAGATATTTTGAAATATTCAAATGACTGTCTCTCATTTGGTTAGTTTCCAATTTTTATTTTCTATTTTTTATATCAGGCATGAAACATTTTTTACTTTTTTTAGGCTGTGTCTTGAAAAACACATGTTTTTTTATCATTTTAATTGTTTTTTTTATTTCCAAAACCTTTCCTGATTTGTCTTATCAGTTTTCAAAATAGCGGTAAAACAAAAAAGCGCCCTGATGTCAGGACGCTTTTTATATAGTTTTGGATTTACCAATTACAAATTGTACTTGAAATCTTTACAATACATACCACATCCCTGGCGCCTCGCCTGAAGTTTAGCTCCATTGTGATCGCTTACAAGTCTGAATGACGGAGCACTATGTTGGTATATTGTATTCATTTCGAGGGCAAATGTAATTGTTTTTTTGAAATAGTGATAGTTTGTAAGGAAATATACGATTCAGGAATACAAGTTTTTCCGGATATTAATCAAAGTTTCTAATGCTTTTTTTTCATTTGGATACTCTGGCAGGGTTGATCTAGTATTTTATCAATCATAGTAAGTAATCTTTCAACTTTAATACATTTCGTTACACCTCATGAAACCGCTTTTCAGAAAATAAGGTCATTGGAAAAACAAATTTATAAAAGAATAGCAGGCTAAAAATTGCCTGCTATTTTTAATCTTCTCTGCTTCCATCGTCTGCCATACGTACCATTTTAGGGGTAAATTTCGCTACTACATCCACCAGTTCCTGTTGTGATGCCATAACCTGATTAATATCTTTATAGGCCATTGGCGCTTCATCCAACCCGGCACCAATTAGCGTTACGCCATGATGATTTAGGACGGCCTGCATCTCAATTTTGGTAATCGTCCTAAAAGCCTGACCTCTGCTCATCTGTCGTCCGGCACCATGCGAAGCCGAATTGATGGCATTTTCTTCTCCTTTTCCTCTAACCAAAAATCCCGGTGCGGTCATACTTCCCGGTATGATTCCCATCACGCCTTTTCCGGCCGGAGTCGCTCCTTTTCTATGAACGATAACTTCTTCCCCATTCCAGATTTCTTTCCATGCAAAATTATGATGGTTCTCCACTTTCGCTAATACCTCAGCACCTAATGCCTGCTGCATCTTGTTGTGGATGATTTCATGACAAGCCGAAGCGTAATCTCCCGCCAAATTCATAGCTATCCAATATTCTTGTCCTATCTCTGAATTCATATCCAGATAAGCCAGGTTTCTCGCCACTTCCGGTAACGGGCACAGTTCTTTTGCAATTTTAGTATAATGCCCGGCAACAGTTGCTCCAAAACCTCTGGAACCCGAATGTGTCAGTAAGGCAACATATTTTCCTTTAGAAATACCTAAAACGGCATCATCCGATTCAAATTCTAAAATACCAAATTCTACGAAATGGTTTCCTCCTCCGGAAGAACCCAATTGTGACCAGGCCTTATCTTTTAAATTTTTGATAAAAGGATTGCTTTCAAAATTAGGATTCTCCAATACGGCATGGTCTGCTCTGTATTGTCCCTGAAAACCATGTCCGGCTCCAAATTTAGAATGGGCTATCAGTTCTCTCTTAAATTTATGTTCGTTCTCATAATAATATGCTTCCGGAATATCATAAACCGACAAGGCCATTCTGCAACCAATATCCACGCCTACTCCATAAGGAATAATAGCATTTTGCGTAGCCAATACACCTCCAATTGGTAGTCCGTAGCCTTGATGTGCATCCGGCATCAGGGCACCTGCAACCGTAACAGGCAATTGCATAGCAATTTTCATCTGTTCAATAGCACCTGCTTCAATATGGTCTAATCCATAAGATGAAAAAGCTTTTGGGTTTGGATTCAGGGCAATAAAATCTTCTGGTTTTTCTGCTAACTTTTCGATTAATGCAGTAGCCAGTCTCCCAAAAAGCGCATCGTCTATATATTCCTCCGGGGTCTCCAGTACTTTTTTATACAATTCCAGCATCTGCTCTTTTGTATGGCCAGTTCTCTTTTTGTTTACTTTTAAAGCAATCCCGATGACGCTTCCCTGAGGGTATCCTAATTCCAGCAAATCGGTTCCGTTGATTGGTGTTTTCATGTTTTCCATTTTTTGATGGTACAAAGCTGAAATCAAAGTACGCAATTATTTTGCGCAGTTATTTTTTTTGTTATCTTACTGCTTAAATTGTTGATTCTATACAAAATAAAAGGATATAAAAAAGTATGACTAATATCACTTTTCTATTTTTAAACTTTATTTAATTTTGATTATAACAATCCTAATATTAAAGAGAAAAAACAGTTGGAAATAAATTAAAAATAAGAAAATGGACAAAACATTAGACAGAAAGCCAGCCAAGAAATGTTACGAACATATTGGAGGAAAGCTTGGAATGCTTTTATTAGAACAGTTTATAGCAAAGGGCTGGTTAGCAAAGGAAAAACCGGATGACAAAAATTTTTATATCACTGATATAGGAATACTTCAGTTTACAAAATTAGGCATTGACCTATCACAAATTAAATCTTGATTTTATGAATATAAGTGACTTCGATAATTTTTTTCTTCCTGCCAAAAATCTTGATGAGGCAAAGGAATTCTATAAAGACAAACTCGGACTTGAGATTAAGTTTGATTTTTCAGATAAAGGTATGACAGCCTTTAAAGTAGGTCAAAATGAGCCGGCAATTATTGTAAGTACTATGCAAAATGCAAAACCGGCTATTTGGTTTACTGTAGATAACGTACAGGAAGCCTACGAGATTCTAAAGCAGAAAGGAATAACGTTTTTGAGCGAACCATTTGAAATAATGACCGGCTTGGCCGTAGAATTTAACGACCCGTTTGGCAATAAACTAGGATTAACCGATTATTCCAAGCTAAACAAAAAGGAATGAAAAAATAAATCCGAAACAATACAACTTAAAAGACTAAACCAATCAAAATGATTCTGATTGGTTTCTGAATGTAACCTTGATGAGATTCGAACTCACATTCCCTCTCGGGCATTACGGCTGCAAATACGCTTCCCTACTTTCCCTCACGATTTCGGTGCTTCTGTAAATTCTACCCATTAGTCCGCGCAGGTCTAACCAGAATATCCGTAAACTCAATGGCCAGTAAATTTTGCCACAGGCTTTTCCCTTTAAGCTACAAGGCCATTTTGATAGTACAAAGATGACAGTATTCCTACGCAATTATTTTGCGCAGTAAAAAGGAATTTTTATTTTTGATTAAACCAATAAATGCCTCTTTGTCACTTTCTATTTAAAATCTGAAAAAATGTCTCAAAACAAAAATGCTCTTATCCGTTATAAAACCATTGACAAATGCCTGCAAAACCAGTACAGGAAATGGACTCTGGAAGATTTAATGGAAGCCTGTTCTGAAGCATTGTTTGAATATGAAGGCAAAGAAAGTTCCGTAAGCAAGAGGACAACACAACTCGACATCCAGCTTATGCGAAGTGAAAAACTGGGCTACAATGCGCCTATTGTCGTCTATGACAAAAAGTATTACAAATATGAAGACGAAGAATATACTATTACCGACATCCCATTAACTGAAACAGATATCAATGTATTGACCGAAACCGTTTCCATGCTCAAACAGTTTAAAGATTTTTCTTTGTTCAGCGATGTATCCGATATATTACAGCGTCTTGAAGATAAGATTTATGCGGAGAAATCGCATACGCAACCCGTTATTTATCTGGACAAAAACGAAAACCTAAAAGGATTGCATTTTCTTGACATACTCTACCAGGCCATTATTAAGAAAGTTGTAGTAGTACTTAATTATAAATCGTTCAAATCCAGAGAACCACAGCAGTTTATCTTCCATCCATATATATTAAAGGAATTCAACAACCGCTGGTTTCTGGTTGGTAAGAAAAAAGTATCCCAGCCTATTGTTAACCTGGCATTAGACCGCATTGAGGCAGTAGATTTTGATTTTGCTCATCCGTATGCGGAAGAAAATTTCAATGCCGAAAATTTTTATAAAGATGTCATTGGTGTTACGGTCAACCAGGGACAGCGAGTCAGAACTATTCGTTTATGGATAGATTCCGATAATGCACCGTATGTAATAACAAAACCATTCCACCACTCCCAAAAGATAGAAGAACATCGGGAAGACAGAAGCATTGTAATCAGCTTGATGTTAAAAATCAATTACGAATTCGAAAGACTGATTATGGGATTTGGGGAAGGAATTGAAGTACTGGCACCCGAAAGCCTAAGACAGCGAATCAGTGACAAACATAAAAAGGCATTGAGAAAATACGATTTGCCCGTTAAATAAATCCCAACACCTATCGTCTATATCAGATAAAAACAGAACTTAGCATCATGCAGCTACAGTATTTCAAGCCCAAAAGTAAACTCCTTTCCCAATATCTCGAAGGTTATTATTTCTTAGAAAAAGAAAGAAATGAACCTACTGTGGAGTATTTTACTTTCCCAAACAATTTTAGTATTGTATCCGTGCTTGACAATACCCGATTAGTGATGGATAATAATGGTGCTTTTGCCAAAGAAAAAAAAGGAGTTCCTTTTATTTCCACACTTATCTGCCATTATAAAAAACCTTTCAAAATACATTATGAAGGTAAAATCAGAGAAATTACTTTTTACTTCAAGCCATTAGGACTGAATGCCTTTATTCCAAAACAGTTGAAATATTATCTTGAAAACTATTCCAGTTCTTTTATTCCTTTCGAAGATTATGAAACGACCTTTAAATCAATCTTAAATGAAAGTAACATGGAAGAACAGCGAAACCAGATTGAAAAATACTGGCTATCCAAACTAATCGGTTTTGAAAATCCTTTAATACAGGATGTGGCGCTGGAACTGACACAAAATGCTGAAGCAGCTTCTATTGAACAGCTTGCAGCAAAACACCACACGAGCCGGCAAAATATTGCAAGACAGTTCCATATCCATTTAGGCAAGACACCTTCAGAATTTAGAAAAATCCAACGATTCAGGGAAACGATGGCTAAAAATACCGGGCTTGCCAATAACGATAAAAACAAAGGAACCTTGAATTACGACAGCTCTTTTTATGACCAGTCACACCTTATCAAAGATTTTAAAGCCTTTACGGGATTAGCTCCCAAAGCATTTTTTAAGTCGGTTTCTTTACAGGAAAATGCCACGATAAACTGGCTGTTTCTATAAGGAGCAAAAGTTTTTTACTAAACTTAGAAACATATAAAAAAGGCTGCCGGTTGGTATTGGCAGCCTATGATATGCTTTATAAAAAATCGTATTACGATGCCAAAAGCGCATCCAGATTTTCCAATCCGGCAGTAAATCCTTCTTTGAAGCCCATTGCTATTATCTTTTCAAGGTCCTCCAAACTTTTATACACTATTTCGATATTGACAATCGTTGAGCCGGATTGTTCCTTAAATGTATTAGTCCAGAACGACCTTTCGAAACTGGTATCTACGGTTCCGTTTTCATCACAGAAAGCATCAAACGTAGAAAAACTTTCCAATTCCCTGATTTTTTCAAAGTCTGCCCTTGCCCAATGTTTTGAACCATCTGGACCAACCATAGCATAAAGCCAAAATCCTCCGTCACTGAAATCCATGGCCTTAGTTTCCGCTTTCCATGGTTTTGGTGCCCACCATTGGTCTAAAAGTTCACTTTTGGTCCAGGCAGCCCATACTCTGTCACGGGTTGCTGCAAATTCTCTTTCTACCCTGATTTTGTTATTTTC
The DNA here is from genome assembly GCF_002846575.1 of Flavobacterium lindanitolerans. Lineage (NCBI taxonomy): Bacteria > Pseudomonadati > Bacteroidota > Flavobacteriia > Flavobacteriales > Flavobacteriaceae > Flavobacterium > Flavobacterium lindanitolerans. The sequence goes on along the minus strand of NZ_PJND01000007.1, from coordinate 2,043,972 downwards.
CTTATCAACGGTAAAATTCATTAAAAGATTGTGTCCCATTTTTTTTGATTTAAGTTATTCAATATTATCCAGTTAGCAAAACACTTTATACAAAATTTAGAAGATTGCTTTATTCTATTATTTATTAGCAACCATTCAGTTGCAAATATAAGCAACTTTTTGGTTGCACAAAATATTTTAGTGCTTTTTTGAACAATACTAATGAAAATGAGTTACCAAACGTAAAGAATAGAGTAAATGTAAGGCCCGGAGCCTGTGTATAATAAATTAAGCTGATCCGCTAAATAAATTCCATTGACAATGAATTTATAATGGTATTCTCCTTTTGGAAGCGTGACTGTACATGCCCATCGGTCATTTATCCGCTGCATTGATATTGGTTTCCATTCGGAGAAATCACCTGATAAGAAGACCTCTTCTGCTCCTTCAAAATCGTTCATTTGAAACATTACAGTTTGGTCCTGTTGTTTTCCAAATAAAGTGGCGACATAATTTTCAGGATCATTATCAAAAACTTTGGTAAAATAGTGATTGCTTTCTTCTAATCGTCCTTCTTTTCTATTAGCAACACCCAGCCATGTATCAATTTCTTTATTCTCAGGTTCATATTTTTTTAGGCATTCAAGAAAACGGATACCATCATTTGCCTTACCAATCGCTATGGCTTGTATTGCCAGTTCAATTACTTCATGGTTATTAAAATTGTATTCTTTTGAGTGATTTTGCCGTAAAGAATCATAGGCTGAAATAGCACCATCAATACCATCTGTACTATACTTATCAATTATTATCTGATAAATACTCTTAGGGAAATAGGTAGCCATATCCTGAAAATGTTTTCCTTTTTTTAATTCTTCAGCCAATGAAATAACAACTGGCGTTTTAAAATCATTTTTATAGTACAGGTGAAAATTTTTCTTTTTTAACTCCACAGCCATAGAATAATTGGTTATAGTATTACTTGGTTTCTTTTGAGCCGTTCGTTGGAGGATAGTGATAATATCCTGCAAAGCATAAGTACCTTTCTTCTTTAAATAATCATTGGCTACATCTCTGCGCCAGCATGTTTCATAATGCCCATTTTTAATGCAATAATTAGTCAGAGCAAAGTTGTCAGTTGCTTTCGTCTCAATAAAACTTCCGTGAACAGTGGCATAATCACCATTGGCATCACCAATAAAAAGCTGGGCTCCCGTCAATCGTACCAGGTTATATTTTGAAATAAATTTCAGGGCTTCTTTGACAGTTTTACAGTTTTTCAGGATATAGGTAACTACTTCTTCTTCCCTATTTTTCTTTTTAGGGTCATGAGAAACAGCTATTGCATCAATTGCCGTATAATCCAGAAACAAGCCATGTTCATTCATACCGCCTTGCGGATTTTTATACATCAGACCATTTATTTTTTCATCATCCGATAATTCCGTCCAAATCATATAACCGTATGATTTCCCTGAAACGGGAAAATACCATAACCGATAAGAAAGAGAAGTATCTTCATCTTCATTGTTTCCAATCCAGACGTTTCGTCCGTCATTGGCCATAAAAATTGTACAGGCATTTGATAATTCTATGCCGAAAAAAATGAGTACTAAAAAAAATAGAGTGGATTTCATAAATAGGAGTTTAAAAGGCCAAAATTAGCCTGAAAAATATACCTGCCTGTTCGTGTTTATCCAGCCGAACCGATTTATTTCTTTATATTTTGCTTCTGATATTGGCTGGGTGACAAACCAGCCCATTTTTTAAAAGCCGTATTAAAAGTGGTCTTTGAATTAAAACCCGAAGCAAAGGCAATACCCAACATATTCAGTCCTTCTGACTTGTCAGACAACAGTAGCCGTTTTGCTTCTTCAACTCTTTTACTATTGATGTAGTTGTAAAAATTATTGCCTGTTACTTCATTAATCAGATAAGAAGTATCATGAATACTGATTTTGAGTTTGTCAGCCAGAATCGGGAGACTTAATTCATTGTCTAAAAAAATCTTTTCGTCCGTCATCAGTCTGTCGAGTTGTTCCGATAGTATTTCAACTTCATTTTTTTCCAAACGCGCCGATTTTTTTGAATCGTCATTTTGTGGTGTTTCAAAAAGCTCTGAAATGTCCTGCAACTCTTTTTTGTCAAAAGCGAAAATGGTTCGCTGTCTGATCGAAAAATACGCCAGAAAAAAAGCAGAGATAGCATAGGCTACTGGCATTACTTTTAGCATAAAAGACATTCCTACCAAAGCATCATTTATCCAGAATAGTAAAACAAGAGCCAGAATCAGTAAAAAATACCGGAGCCACTCGAGATTGATTTCTTTGACAGAGGCTGTTATCAATCGTAGGTTCTTTTCGTGACGTGCTAAGGCAAAATAACTCAAACCAATATATAGCAACAGCTGTACAGGCAACAAATCACGGACAAGGAAATCGGCATATCCAATGCTAAACATTTTTTGTCTTATCAGGCTTCCGTCACCAGAAAAAAGAAAGCATTCAATAAGTACATAGAATAGAAAAGGAAAAAAATGCAGCCCATCTTTTGGTGTAAGAGTTTTGGTCGGATTTACAAAATAAAGTGTTGCCAGCAAAAGGCTTGGCGCCATCAGAAATTGTATTGCATTTAGAAATAGAATCAGATAACCGGTTGCTTCTCCAAAACTGATTCCTAAAAAAGAACTGCCCATAAGGACTACAAAAAAGGCAAGCCATCTATTTGCTTTGCTGTTTTGTTTCAATGGATGAAAAAAAAGCAAAAAGCTCAGAAGGAAGCACGATCCCGTAGAAAAATACATTAGGGCAAGATTCATTTGGAAAAAATTTAGTTTTTCGACTCTCAAATCTATGAAAACATTATTAATTCTTAAAAAACATAACTACCACTATTAACATACTTTCATGCTAATGTATGTGGCTTATCAAAATTTATATATTTGTATCAAAACAAACCCAATGCTGCACGAATTTCCTTTTTATCTTGCTGTTATCCTAGCCATTATTTTTTTAGTAATGCTGGCCAACAAAATCAAAGTTGCTTATCCTATCCTATTGGTATTGGCAGGTCTTGCCATCAGTTTTATTCCGGGTATTCCATTAGTCAAAATTGACCCCGAATTAATCTTTATTATCTTTTTGCCACCGCTTTTATATGAAGCGGCATGGTCTACTTCATGGAAAGAGCTTTGGCGATGGCGCAGGATTATTGGCAGTTTCGCCTTTCTGATTGTTTTTCTTACGGCTCTTGTTGTTGCAGTTGTTTCCAATCATTTTATTCCCGGATTTTCCCTGGCGCTTGGTTTTCTTTTGGGCGGTATTGTTTCACCTCCGGATGCCGTGAGTGTTGGCGCCATTCTGAAATTTGTAAAAGTACCCAAACGATTGGCCTCCATGCTTGAAGGCGAAAGTCTGCTCAATGATGCATCCAGCTTAATTGTTTTCCGTTTTGCCCTGATAGCTATCGGGACGGGACAGTTCGTATTACAGGAAGCCGCCATCAATTTTAGCTGGATGGTATTTGGTGGAGTAGCTATTGGCGTGTCTATAGCTTTTGTATTCTTCAAAGTACACAAGCTCCTGCCAACAGATGTCAATATGGATATAGTACTGACACTAGTGGCTCCTTATATTATGTATATGCTTGCGGAAGAACTGCATAGTTCCGGTGTATTATCTGTTGTTAGTGGTGGCTTATTTCTTTCTAAAAGAAGTCACCAGTTTTTATCCAGCAGCAGCCGATTACGGGCCGTAAATTTTTGGGAATCCTTAGTATTTGTGCTCAACGGACTGGTATTCATGTTTATCGGGCTTGAACTTCCTGAAATTGTGGACGGTTTGGGTGCTATAGGCCTTTCAACCGCTATAGGCTATGGAGTACTGATTACAGGTGTACTTATTGTTGTACGGATTCTCTGTGCTTATGGCGCTGTTATTGTCACATTGATTGCCCGTAATTTTATTACCGTAGCCGAAACAAGAAATCCTGGCATAAAAGGTCCCTTCGTTTTAGGATGGGCGGGCATGCGAGGCGTGGTGTCATTAGCAGCTGCCTTGTCGATTCCGGTTCATCTGGATAACGGCATGCCTTTTCCGCAACGTCACCTTATACTGTTTATCACTTTTGTAGTCATCCTGCTTACTTTGGTATTGCAAGGACTTACATTACCATTCATTATCCGGAAATTTAACCTGCCGGAATACGACCATCCGTTAAGCGATGAAGAATCGTACCATCAAATGTATAAAAAGCTTACGCAGCAAAGTCTGGAACATTTAAAAAGTAACTTTTCAAAAGAACTCGAAGAACAGGCTGTTTTACAACAAATGGCCCGCAAATGGGAAGACGCTAACTATCTGCCGGACGATGCTTCAATGATAGTCGAATGTAAAACGGTGTATCTTTCTATACTCGACCAGCAACGGCAGTGGCTTCGTGATTGGAATCAGGACCATCATATCAATGAAGAAGTCGTGCGCAGGCATTTACGCCGATTAGACATTGAAGAAGAAAAAATGTCATTTCAATAATTTGTATCAATAAAAGAAATAAATCAGCCAGGGTAGCCTGGCTTTTTTTATGCTTTTATCCAAATCAAACCTCATGCCTGATGAGCTTTATTGAACATTGCGTAAAAGTTAGAAAAAGTTTAAAATCATTTTTTTTCTGTTAAAAAATAAAAATAAACTCATTTACTATGCGTGCATAATATTTTATTTTGTATATTTGAAATAACCTAATACTTTATGAAAGATAAAACTATAGACTATATACTAAGAGCGACCTGGCAAGCCGTCTCCAGAATGTATAATGAAGAAGCCGCAAAATATGGTGCCACTATGGCCACAGGATTTGCCTTGCTAAGCCTTGACAAAGATAAAGGTTCACCATCAACAACCTTAGGTCCTAAAATGGGTATGGAGCCTACAAGCCTTACCCGGACACTGAAATCGATGGAAGAAAAAGGATTGATAACCCGAAAGAAAAATCCTGTTGATGGACGTGGCGTATTGATTCATCTTACAAAGTTCGGAAAAGAAAAAAGAGAGCTTTCTAAGAACACCGTACTTAAATTTAATGAAAAAATAAGGGAACATATACCGGAAGAAAAACTGCTGCATTTTATTGAAGTGGCTGAAACTATCAATACACTAATCGCAGACAAAAATATCTTCTCGGACATACCCGAAGAAAAACAGATGCAAACAACAAACAAATAATAGTAAGGAATGAAACGACTGATTAAAAAAGTTGCTGTCATAGGGTCAGGAATCATGGGGTCAGGTATTGCCTGTCATTTCGCTAATATCGGAGTAGAAGTACTTTTACTTGATATTGTTCCTCGAGAATTAACCGAAGCAGAACAAAAAAAAGGACTCACGCTTGAAAGCAAAGTAGTCCGAAACCGAATCGTAAACGAACACTTGGCGAATGCCTTGAAATCGAAGCCCTCGCCTATTTACAATATAAAATTTGCCGACAGGATAACTACCGGAAATACTACAGACGACCTGTCAAAAATAGCAGAAGCCGACTGGATTATCGAGGTTGTTGTAGAACGACTTGATATCAAAAAACAGGTTTTCGAACAAATTGAAAAATATAGAAAACCGGGCACCTTAATTACTTCAAACACCTCCGGAATCCCGATTCATTTTATGAGCGAAGGAAGAAGCGAAGATTTCCAGAAACATTTCTGTGGAACGCATTTCTTTAATCCGGCACGATATCTTAAACTTTTTGAAATCATACCAGGTCCAAAAACCTCAACAGAAGTATTGGATTTCCTGAATAATTATGGAGAACAATTCTTAGGCAAAACATCGGTCATAGCCAAAGACACTCCGGCATTTATTGGAAACCGTATCGGAATTTTCGGTATCATGAGCCTTTTCCATCAGGTCAAGGAGCTTGGCCTTACCATAGAAGAAGTAGACAAATTGACCGGACCGGTTATTGGCCGGCCAAAATCAGCTACGTTCAGGACCGTAGATGTTGTAGGGCTTGACACATTAGTGCATGTAGCCAACGGACTTTATGAAGGAGTTCCGAATGATGAAGCCCACGAACTCTTCAAACTACCGGAATTCATCAGCAAAATGATGGAAAACAAATGGTTGGGAAGCAAGACCGGACAAGGTTTTTATAAGAAAGTAGACAAAGACATCTTATCGCTTGATTTAGATACTTTAGAATACAGAGCGCCTAAAAAAGCATCTTTCGCAACTCTGGAACTCACAAAAACAATTGATAAACCAATTGACCGCTTTAAGGTTCTGGTAAAAGGAACAGACAAGGCAGGAGAATTTTACAGAAAGAATTTTGCCGGAATGTTTGCCTATGTAGCCAACAGAGTTCCTGAAATTACTGAAGATTTCTATAAAATAGACGATGCCATGAAAGCCGGTTTTGGTTGGGAAAATGGCCCATTCGAAATCTGGGATGCTATTGGTGTTGAAAAAGGAATCGAACTGATGAAAGCCGAAGGACACGAACCGGCAGCCTGGGTTACAGAAATGCTGGCATCCGGAAATAAATCGTTCTATACCATCAAAGATGGCGCGACTTATTTTTATGACAGGGCTTCCAAATCCCAGAAAAAAGTTCCGGGACAGGATGCTTTTATCCTACTGAACAACATCCGCGAAAGCAAAAAGGTATGGAGCAACAGCGGAGCTGTTATTCATGATTTGGGCGATGGAATCCTGAATCTGGAATTCCAGTCCAAAATGAATACTATTGGTGGTGACGTACTTCAGGGAATTAATAAAGCCATCGACCTTGCTGAAAAAGAATATAACGGATTAGTTATTGGAAACCAGGGGGCTAATTTCTCTGTGGGTGCCAATATCGGAATGATTTTCATGATGGCTGTTGAGCAGGAATATGACGAACTGAATATGGCTATCAAATTATTTCAGGACACTATGATGCGTGTTCGTTATTCCGGTGTTCCTGTAGTGGTAGCACCACACGGAATGACTTTAGGAGGCGGCTGTGAAATGAGCATGCACGCAGATAAGGTCGTTGCAGCGGCAGAAACCTACATTGGTTTGGTAGAGTTTGGAGTAGGTGTTATTCCTGGTGGAGGTGGTTCTAAAGAAATGGCCTTGAGAGCTTCTGACCTTTTCCGAAAAAATGACGTAGAATTAAATGTACTTCAGGAATATTTCTTAACGGTTGCTATGGCTAAAGTTTCAACTTCGGCTTATGAAGCTTATGACTTAGGCATCCTGCAGCACGGAAAAGACGTAGTGGTTGTAAATAAAGACCGCCAGATTGCGGAAGCCAAGAAACACGCCCTGATTATGGCAGAAGCCGGATATACACAGCCTGTAAGACGCAAGGATGTAAAAGTTTTGGGAAAACAGGCACTGGGAATGTTTCTGGTTGGAACAGACAGTATGGAAGCCGGGCATTACATTTCTGAACACGATAAGAAAATTGCCAACAAACTGGCCTATGTTATGGCTGGAGGTGATTTGTCTGAACCAACATTGGTTACTGAACAATATCTTTTGGATATTGAAAGAGAAGCCTTTTTATCATTATGTACCGAAAGAAAAACTTTGGAAAGAATCCAGTACATGCTGACCAAAGGGAAACCATTGAGAAACTAATCGAGATTAAAGAGACTAGAAAATGAAAACAGCATATATCGTAAAAGCATACCGCACAGCCGTTGGAAAAGCGCCAAAAGGAGTATTCCGTTTTAAGCGCCCTGACGAGCTTGCCGCAGAAACCATTCAGTATATGATGAATGAGCTGCCAGACTTAGATAAAAAAAGAATCGACGACGTTATGGTAGGTAACGCCATGCCAGAAGCCGAACAGGGATTAAATGTTGCCCGTCTGATTTCTCTTATGGGATTAAAGATAGACGACGTTCCGGGAGTAACTGTCAATCGTTATTGCGCTTCCGGTTTGGAAACTATTGGAATGGCAACGGCTAAAATTCAATCCGGAATGGCAGACTGTATCATTGCAGGTGGTGCCGAAAGCATGAGTTTTATTCCAATGGGAGGTTATAAACCAACACCGGATTACGCTGTGGCAAAAGAAGGCCATGAAGATTATTACTGGGGAATGGGACTCACAGCAGAAGCTGTTGCAAAACAGTTCAAGGTTTCCAGAGAAGATCAGGATTTGTTTGGCTATAATTCCCATCAAAAAGCATTAAAAGCACAGGCAGAAGGCAAATTCGACAAACAGATAGTGCCAATTACTGTTGACCAGACCTACATTGATGAAAACGGAAAAAAAGCAACCAAATCTTATACCGTTACCAAAGATGAAGGTCCAAGAGCCGACACTTCATTAGAAGCTTTGGGCAAACTGAAACCGGTCTTTGCTGCAGATGGTAGTGTTACTGCCGGTACTTCTTCTCAAATGAGTGATGGTGCCGCATTTGTAATGGTCATGTCTGAAGAACTTGTAAAAGAATTAAACCTGCAGCCCATTGCAAGATTGGTAAGCTACGCTGCTGCCGGAGTGGAACCGAGAATTATGGGAATCGGGCCTGTCAAAGCCATTCCAAAAGCTTTACAGCAAGCCGGAATGTCATTAAACGATATCGAATTGATTGAATTAAACGAAGCATTTGCATCACAATCATTAGCCGTTATTCGTGAGTTGGGAATCAATCCTGATATCGTTAACGTAAACGGTGGTGCTATTGCATTGGGTCATCCGCTAGGTTGTACCGGAGCTAAGCTTTCCGTTCAACTTTTTGACGAAATGAAACGAAGAGGCAACAAATATGGTATTGTCACTATGTGTGTAGGTACCGGACAAGGTGCTGCTGGAATTTATGAAATACTATAATAGTTGAAAGTGGATAGTGGATAGTTGATAGGAAACATCATCTTAAAAAGTTGAAAGTTGATAGGAGGCATCATTTTAAAAAGTTTAGAATTTAGCAAACAGCTATGAATTTCCAAAATTCTTTGCAGTCCTATTCTCTACAAACTATCCACTTTCAACTATAAACTATAAACTATTATCTCAAAAGTCTAACAAAAAACAAAAAATACAATGGCAGATACTATCGAAAAAGACGTTACCCGTGGCGGGCAGTTTTTGGTAAAAGAAACAAAATGTGAGGACATTTTTACTCCGGAAGATTTTTCGGAAGAACAATTAATGATGAAGCAGACGGTAAAAGAATTCGTGGATAAGGAAATCTGGCCGAACAAAAACCGTTTCGAAAATAAAGACTATGCCTTTACGGAAGAATGCATGCGTAAAGCAGGTGAGTTAGGACTATTAGGCGTTGCAGTTCCTGAAGAATATGGCGGATTGGGAATGGGATTTGTTTCTACCATGCTGGTTTGTGACTATATTTCCGGAGCAACCGGGTCATTCTCCACTGCTTTTGGTGCCCACACCGGAATTGGAACTATGCCTATTACCTTATACGGTACCGAAGAACAAAAGAAAAAATACGTTCCAAAATTAGCTTCCGGCGAATGGTTTGGCGCATACTGCCTCACTGAGCCCGGTGCCGGTTCTGATGCCAATTCAGGCAAAACCAAAGCAGTATTGTCTGATGACGGTACGCATTATAAAATCACAGGACAAAAAATGTGGATTTCGAATGCCGGATTCTGTAGTCTCTTTATTGTATTTGCGAGAATTGGAGACGACAAAAACATTACCGGATTCATCGTTGAAAACGACCCGTCCAACGGAATTTCAATGAATGAGGAAGAACACAAATTAGGAATCCGCGCCTCCTCTACCCGTCAGGTATTCTTCAACGAAACAAAAGTTCCGGTTGAAAATATGCTTTCTGAAAGAGGAAACGGCTTTAAGATTGCCATGAACGCTCTTAACGTTGGTCGTATCAAACTAGGTGCTGCCTGCCTTGATGCACAAAGAAGAGTTACATCCGGAGCTATAAAATATGCTAATGAAAGAATACAATTCAATACACCTATTTCTAATTTTGGCGCTATCCGTTCCAAAATTGCTGAAATGGCAACATCCTGCTATGCGGGAGAAAGCGCTTCTTACCGTGCAGCAAAATCCATTGAAGACCGAATCAATGCACGAGTAGCAGAAGGTTCTTCACATCAGGAGGCAGAACTGAAAGGTGTAGAAGAATTTGCAATCGAATGTTCTATTCTAAAAGTGGCTATTTCTGAAGACATACAAAACTGTTCTGATGAAGGAATCCAAATTTTAGGTGGTATGGGATTCTCTGAAGACACACCAATGGAAAGTGCCTGGAGAGATGCCAGAATTGCCAGAATCTATGAAGGAACAAACGAAATCAACAGAATGCTTTCTGTTGGAATGTTGGTTAAAAAAGCCATGAAAGGTCACGTAGATTTATTAGGACCTGCTATGAAAGTAGCAGAAGAATTAATGGGAATTCCTGATTTTAATACTCCTGATTATTCTGAATTATTCGCCGAAGAAAAAGAACTGATTGGCAAATTGAAAAAAGCATTCCTAATGGTAGCCGGAAGCGCTGTACAGAAATACGGTCCGGATTTGGATGCCCATCAACAATTGTTGATGGCTGCTGCCGATATTCTTATCGAAATCTATATGGCAGAATCTACTATTTTAAGAACAGAAAAACTGGCAAAATCAAAAGGTGCTGAAAATGTAAAAGAGCAGATTGCCATGGCACAATTATACTTATACAAAGCCGTTGACATCATCAATACCAAAGGAAAAGAAGGTATTGCTTCCTTTGCCGAAGGTGATGAACAGCGAATGATGATGATGGGACTGAAACGTTTTACCAAATACACTAACCTTCCTAATGTAGTAGCGTTGCGGGAAACTATCGCTTCCAAACTAATACAGGAAAATCAATATTGCTTTTAGTTACGTTTTAATAGTTGGTTAATGAAAAAGCCCTGACAAATGTCAGGGCTTTTTTTGTTTTTGGCAGATTCAAAACTTATAGCGGTTTTCTTCCTTGAATAATTCTAAGCAATACGATAATGACCGCAATCACTAACAAAATATGTATCAACCCATTTGTTGCAATTCCTTCACCAAGAATTCCGAAGAATCCTAATGCCCAGATAATTACTAAAATTACTGCAATTGTATAAAGTAAATTTCCCATGATAGTGTTTTTTATTGGTTAGACTATTTGTTTTTTATGAAAGAGACTACTCTAAAGGCTTTCTTCCCTGGATTACTCTTAAAAGCACGACAATGATGGCAATTACCAACAAAACATGAATAAGATTACTGGTAACCATTCCGCCTAAAAAACCGATGGCCCAGACAATGACAAGAATTACGGCAATTGTATAAAGTAAATTTCCCATGACTGTAAATATTAAATTGGATTATTATTATTTCTTAACTAATGTCGATTGCAACTTTTCCACTTCATCATGATGGTTTTTCAAAGTACTAATCATGCTTTCCAGATAAGCTTTGATTTCAACGCTCTTTGTAGCTTGTGCATCCTGTGTAAAATCATCTATGGCATCATGATGTTCTTTGTACACACGGTCAAGATACTCTTTGTCAAAGTTTTTGACATCAACCTTACTTAGTCTGTCATATTCTTTCTGACCATCTTCAGTAATTGCTGTAGGGATAGAAATCTGTTTTTCCTTAGCCAAAGCAGAAAGCTGGGTAAAAGCCTCGTTATGATGTTTTTCCATCATTTTACCTAAATCCTTAACTGCTGCCGAAACACCTCTGGATTGGGCCAATTTGCCCAGTTCTCTTTGTTCCAAATCAAAATCAGCGGCATCCACAAGAATCTCAGCATCTTTTTCTGCTTCTTTAGTATTGTCAAATTTTGCTTCGTTTTCGTCTTCAGCAACCTCTTTCGGGTCTTCTGCTTTAGGTTCATTCTTACAGGAAACTGTTCCTAAAGACAATGTCAAAACACCCAGACTTAAGATTGCTTTTCCAAAAATTGTTGGCTTTTTCATACGATATAAATTTTAGTTGGTTCGTAATTTTTTCGAGTTTATCTAAATTACCCAATAAAAAAAATACCGTACTTACAGAATTAACCTATAATGTTATACGATTCAGATAAAGTAATTCCTGTTCGGATTATACCCTGTCAAAAGAGAAAATAGAAGCATCTTTGTTTTCCTTGCCCAGCAAAAGGTCTCTTATAATTTCTGCAGCAATCAGACTGAAAGTAATTCCATTACCTCCAAAACCAAGGGCAAAATAACTGTTGGGTAGTTTATCATAGACACCTATAAACGGGAGCCCGTCTTTTGTGGCTCCAAAAGTCCCTGTCCAACTAAATTCAGGTTTAAAATTCAATTGTGGAAATAGCGTGTTGATGTCTTTTGTTAGCTGTTTGGTCTTTTTAGAAATCAGCTTATTTCTTTTATCCGGATTGTGGAAATCTTCATCTCTCCCACCTACAAGCACTCTCCCATCGGGTGTAGTCCGCAAATACAGATAAGGATTGGCTGTATTCCAGATTAGAACTTCGTCTTTCCAAAACTTCCTTTCATTATACTGTTCGCTCACCACCGCATAGGTTGATTTCAGGTCGACAATTTTCTTGTCAATAAATTCCACAACTTCATAACCTGTAGCATACACTACCTTTTTGGCTTTTATTGTGCAACCGGATTCGGTTTTAAGAACGGCCCCGTTTTTTTGGGTATTAATTTTTACAATAGGGCTGCGGTCATAAATATCAAGATGACTGCCTTTTTTGACCTGCAATAATTTATGCGTAAAAGCATAGGCATTTGTCTGAGCGGCATTAGCAGAAAGTATAGCCAAGGGCGCCTTAAACCCAAACTGCTTATAAATTTGCTTTTCATCAAGGAGACTCACGTCAAAACCTGCTTCTTTTCTGGCCTGGAATTCCTTTTCCAACATTAGAACATCTTTTTTATAGGCAGCATAAAAAAGGCTTTTTTTCTTTTCGAATTCGTCAAGTTTTAGCTCTTTGGCAATCTTCTCCAGTTTATCAATTGCATAATTGCACAAATGATAGGCCCGTTCTGCTTTTTCTTTTCCAATTTTATCGATTAGTTTATGGAGTGGCGTGTCTATTTCATATTGCAAAAGTGAGGTACTGGCAGAAGTACTCCCTAAACCTATTGTTCTGGCATCAATCATCACGCATTGGATTCCTGCATTGATTAGATAATAACGTACCAATGCGCCTGAAATACCGGCTCCTATAATAATAACATCTGTCTCGATATCCTTATCCAGTTTTGGAAAAGTATGAGGTAGTCCATCTTTAATAAGCCAGAAAGGCATTCCTGATTTTAGATTCATACATTGCTATTTATTTTATTAAATATAAGGATAAAGCCACAAAAAACCTTCAGCATTATAAGTAATTTAAGTTTTTTCAGCATACTATTATGATTTGCGGTGCTGTGCCTTTGCGTGAAAAAATTACTCGCAAAGACGTTGAGGCGAAAAATTTACAACAGTCATCAATTATTTTTGACTTCATAATAAAAAACATAGCTTTGCATCAGAAATTTGAATCATGATTAACCCTTCGGCACATGGCTGGATCGACAAGTTTTTTGCAGAACAAAAGTACCTGCAATTTCCTGTTGCGGACAATCCGTTGGAGTTTTACAAAAACACACGCAATACCGGCTTTATCTACGGGCATGTAGTGTCATTTGATACACCACAGCCTATTGATACAAAAGGTTGGATTTCTGAGGAATTTTCAAAAGTTGCTCTTTTGAATACGCTGTATCGCGTTTACGGACTGGTTACACATGACACCGACCCTAAAAACTTTATCGCAAAAGTTATTGCCTTTTACAAGGAAATGCATCCAAAAGGCTTTAACCTACTGGATAAGATGTTGCCCGAAAGCATACCGTCCCATAATCTGGAAAAGATTATAGCAGAACGAATACAAACCAATGAGGATATCATCAGTAAAAACTTTTCGCATATCCTGACCAATGCATTGCTATTCATGGATGTGCTGGCTTTCCAGCAATATCTTATGAACCATTCTATTCCGGATAATTATTTGAAAAAACTGGAAGAAACCATCGTAAGCATTATTTCTTTAGCCTTAAAAACAAAACTAAAGAAATCGAAATATGATGATTTGCTGATAAAACTGTTTGAAGCCTCTGTGCGCTATACCAAATTTTCTAAAGTCAACGTACAGGATATGGAAGCATTAGGGTTGGACATTTTCACAAAGCAGCTGGAAAAACTATATCTGATTGACATGGCCGGAATGGCGCTTTGGAGCGATATGGAGATGGAAAGCAATGAAGCCTACTTTTTATATGAACTGGCAAAAATCATGGATGTTCCGGATAATTTTGTTGCTGAAAGTATTGTCTCTACGGATGATTTCATCAACAAGTACAAAAAACAGATTCCGTATTTCAATTATTCCAATCCGGTCAGGCATTTTTATGACCAGGCCACACAAAATGTGAAAATACTGATTACAAGAAACAAAACCCGATTGGTTAAAGAACTCTCCAACAACGGCGACCTTATGCTCCTGCTCACACAATCCACACATCGCAGTCTGGATGCCAAAGAAAAGAAAAAGGTAAAAAAGCAGCTTTTGGAAATCTGCAAGACCATTCCGTCATTGACTATTTTCCTTTTGCCGGGCGGCAGTCTGCTTTTACCGATTTTGATAAAATTTATTCCGCAACTATTGCCATCCACATTCAACGAAAATCTGGATGAAGAATAAAAAAGCCTCTTTTTCAAGAGGCTTTTTATTTAGAATTTCAATTGGTATACCTGATCTAAATCTTCATTACCACATAGATTCACTTCCAGGTCTTTTACGATTCCTGAATTTAATCTGTAAACCCATCCGTGAAGGCATAAATCCTGTCCATTTCTCCAGGCTCCCTGAACAATTGAAGTTTTAGCCAAATCATAAACCTGCTCCTTAACATTCAATTCAACAAAAGCATCGAAACGTTCCTTTTCGTCAAGGATAGAATCCAGGTAATGGTGATGGTGTCTGTAAACATCTTTAATGTGACGAATCCAGTTGTCAATCAAACCGATAGAATCGTTACCCATAGCCGCTTTTACCCCACCACATCCGTAGTGTCCACATACAATGACATGCTTCACTTTCAAAACGTTTACGGCATAGTCCAAAACGCTTAGCATGTTCATATCAGAGTGCACCACCATATTAGCGATGTTTCTGTGTACAAAAACTTCTCCCGGTTGTGCTCCAATTACTTCATTCGCAGGAACGCGGCTGTCTGAACATCCAATCCATAATAACGGTGGTGACTGGCCTTCAGCTAGTTTTTCAAAATATTTTGGGTCCTGGTTAATTTTAGATTCTACCCATTTCCTGTTTCCGTCAATTATTTTTTTATAAAAATCGCTCATTGTTTTTTTATTAATAGTTTTTAAATTTTCGTCAGTTCTCCTGACATTTTTTTGTTTTTCTTAATTCTCTTTCGATTTTTCTACTAATGCCATGCATCGGTCATAATCTGCTTTGGCTTGCTTTCTGGCTCTGGCTTCTTCATAGTTTTCAAAGAAAACATGATTAGCCTTGTCATCAATATCATTCAGTTCATATGCCTTTTTAAAGCCTTTAAGTTTCACCTTAATGTTTTCATCAGCTGCCCTGATGGTGGCAAACTCATGAATCAAATCCAATACATCATGGGCGATATAAACCGTATCTGATGCATTGATTACTACTTTAGAATTTTCAGGTATTTCAGCCAAAGTCGTCTTTATTGCTGCCTTATTCAGGAAGGATACTTCTTGTGCCAGGTCTATTCTGATAACATCACCATCTTCAAATTTTTCTTTTCTGAAACGGTAGGCTCTTTTCAGGTTTCCTCTCAGGATAAACACAACACTGATAGCGATACCCAAAGCAACACCTTTTAGCAAATCCAGGAAAACAACTCCCAGTAGGGTTATAATGAAAGGAACAAACTGATACTTGCCTTTATGCCAGAAATGCATAAGCACGGTAGGTTTTGCTAATTTGTATCCTACCATCAAAAGAACGGCTGCCAGGGTTGCCAAAGGAATTTTGTTCAACAGAACCGGAATCGACAATACACTGATTAGTAATAAGACACCGTGAATAATGGTAGACATCTTGGATTTAGCTCCTGCATTTGCGTTTGCTGACGAACGGACTACAACCGAAGTCATAGGCAATCCTCCCAGGAATGAACTCAACATATTTCCAATTCCCTGAGCTTTCAACTCTACGTTAGTATCTGTATAGCGTTTTTGCGTATCCATCCTGTCTGATGCTTCAATACATAAAAGTGTTTCTATAGAAGCCACAATAGCAATCGTTGCACCCACAACCCAAACTTTGGGATTCATAAATCCGGCAAAGTCAGGAGTGACAATGATATTTTTGAAATCATCAAAAGATTGCGGAACCGGTAAAGAAACCAAATGCTCTTTAGAAATAGCCAGTGAGCTGCCGGAAGCCGTAAAAATTTCATTCAGCACTACACCTACTATAACAGCCACTAAAGCTCCCGGTACCAGTTTCATTTTTTTTAAGAAACTGAATTTGTCCCATGAAATCAGGATAGTCAAAGATATTAGCGTAATCAGAATGGCTCCCAGTTGCAGGTGTCCTAATGAATCCATTAAAGATTCCAGAGCATTGCCGCCACCTTTTTCCACGAAAGTTTCATCACCTTCAAAATCACTGTCGTAACCAACAGCATGTGGAATTTGCTTTAAAATAATGATGACACCAATACCCGCAAGCATACCCTCAATAACATTGGTAGGGAAATAATTTGAAATACTTCCCGCTTTGATAAAGCCTAATATTAATTGAAGCAAGCCGGCTATTAGTCCTGCCGTCAGGAATATATTGAAAGCACCCAAATCAGTAATAGCTGTCAAAACAATTGCAGTCAGGCCGGCTGCAGGGCCGGACACGCTGATATGTGACCGGCTTAAAAACCCGACAACTATACCCCCAACGATTCCAGCAATTATACCTGATAATGGTGGCGCTCCAGAAGCCAGGGCTATACCCAAACACAATGGCAATGCTACCAAGAAAACCACTAAACCAGAAGCAAAATCTGATTTAAGGTTAGCAAAAAGATTGATTTTTTTTGTCATACCTAAAAAAATTTAATACAAGGATTTTAGTCGCATTAAAAAATACGACCTCAGATTTTGAAGTATTCAAAATCCTAAATTGTATTAAACCTGTTCAGGTGGTGGAGAAAAGATAGTCGAAGCCGCATTATCATGTTTCAAACTGTGCTGTGAAATGATAAGGCTTGAAGAACTTTCTGTATAGTGAGAGAAAGTGAGGTAATCTGTAACTTTAAAGTCGGCTTTTAATTCTTTACAGCTATTGTGATTGTGCTGTTCTTCTTCCGACATGCTGTAAACCATAGATGTGTCAACGTCTTTTTTTATCAATCCTACAATGGTAGGAGTAACAATAAAAGTCATAAACATCAACAATACTATTTTAACAGCCAGTTTCATATGCGCGAAATTAGAGATTTAATTCTTATTTAAAAACATGATAAATTAATTTAATCAAATTTTAACAACAAAAAAGAAGCAATAGCTAAAGTCGCTTAGCTGTTGCTTCTTTTCATAGAAATCATCAAAATAATTTGTTGAAAAACTAACCGGCTTATATTTTTTCTTCCAGCCAGGCTTTCATCATCCAGATTGTTTTTTCCTGTTCTTTAATAAAGTCACTCATCATAGAATTGGTACCTTCGTCATTTGCATCTGCAGATTTCGACAAAAGGTCTCTTTCAATCTTTAAGAGGTCAGACAGCGAAGTAACAATCAGATGTACTGCTTCTTCATCTACAGAAATATTCTTCCCTACTTTTAGCTTGTTGTTCTTCATATAATCTTCGAAAGTATGAAGTGGTCTTCCGCCAATTGTAAGCACTCTTTCTGCTATCATATCAATTTTTAGCTGGGCATCGTTATATAATTCTTCAAACTTCACGTGGAGGTCAAAAAAACGTTTCCCTCTGATATTCCAATGTATACCTCTCAGGTTTTGATAATACACCTGAAAGCTGGATAACAATATGTTTAAATCGTTTGATATTTCTTCGGTTTCTTTAACTGGCAGTCCTAAAATATTCGTTTTCATTTCTGTTATTTTTATTGGTTCGTAAAATTTATCTATTATAAAGTTACAAAAAATAAGGCAAAACAAATCATAAATAAATATTATAGTTTTTTATATTTGCATCATAAAATATTATACTAATGACAATCACACAATTATATTATGTTCTGGCAGTAGCCGAGAATAAGAACTTTACACTTGCCGCAGAAAAATGCTTTGTTACTCAGCCCACGTTAAGCATGCAAATCCAAAAACTGGAAGACGAACTCGGCGTTTTAATATTTGACAGGAGTAAAAAACCGATACAACTTACCGAAATAGGGCAAAAAATAGTAACTCAGGCCAAAAACATAGTCAATGAGTCTGACAGAATCCAGGATATTGTTGACCAGCAAAAGGGATTCATTGGAGGCGAATTCAAATTAGGGATTATTCCGACTATTATGCCTACGCTATTGCCGATGTTCCTGAATAATTTCATTAAAAAATATCCAAAAATAAAACTGATTATAGAAGAACATAATACAGAGGAAATTATCACACGCCTTAAAAACGGCCATTTGGATGCTGCGATTGCAGCTACTCCATTGGAAGATGAAAAGATTAAAGAAATCGTTTTGTATTATGAACCTTTTGTCGCTTATTTTCCTGAAAGCCACCATAGCTTCCACAAAGAAGAAATAGAAGTCGATGATATTGATGTCGATTCGCTATTGCTTTTGCAGGATGGACATTGTTTCCGGGACGGTATTTTAAATTTGTGTAAAAACGTAAACAATTCCGAAACATCGCCTTTCCAGATTGAAAGCGGAAGTTTTGAAACCCTGATTAAGCTGGCAGATGAAGGACTCGGCACTACGCTTCTTCCCTATTTGCACACTTTGGATTTAAAAGAAAAGGACAAGCTGAAATTACGCCATTTTAAGGAACCAAAACCAGCGCGTGAAGTCAGCCTTATATTTCCGAAAAGTGAGTTAAAAATACATATTATTGACGCTTTACGCCAGGTTATTGCCGGTGTTGTAAAAGGAGCAATCGTTTTTCAAAACGTGCAGATTATAAGTCCGCTATCCAAAAAGAATCAATAAAAGGAATTAAATAAAAAAGGAGCCGATTGGCTCCTTTTCTTATTTGTTAACAATTAATAGACATTGTTTCAATTCCGGTTTTTCGACTGTGTAGCTTAAAAGCCATTCCGTTAATTGCTCAATTTCATATGGAAGTAACGATCTTATCGCTTTTTCAAGCTCTTTGCAGAACAACAAGGGGTCGAAACTCACTCTTTCAAGAATAGATTTCGTATAAGCAAACATAGGTCTTGTCATAGTCAAAATTTAATTTGGAGGTTAATGCTTTTGTAAGAACGTTTGGTAAATTTACTGAAATTAAATACTCAATTCCCTAAAAAAACGTTAATTCACAAAAAGTATTGCATTAATTAACATTTAATTCTTGATTTCTAAATATTACAATCAAGCTTACTTCCTCGCCCTCAGCATTTCCCTTTTTCCGGGAGGTCCGGGCAGCTTTTCGGTTAAAAAACCTGCTTCTGTCATTGCATTTTTTATAGGACCCCGACAGGCATAAGTAACCAAAATACCGTTAGGTTTTAATGCCGCATACATCTTTTGGAAAATTTCCAGGCTCCATAGTTCGGGCTGTACCCTAAATCCGAAAGCATCAAAATAAATCAGGTCGTATTGATTGGTGTCGGTTATTTCCTGAAACTTGATGTTTTGTTTCTCTAATGAAAAATCAGGAGACAGTATTTCCCTTTGGTTCCAATCGGATTCGTGCATTTTTAAAAAAATGTCTTTTTCACTTCCTGCATCCAATTCAGTCACATAATTCATTTTAAGCACATCTTCGGCTGCAACCGGATAGGCTTCAATTCCCGTATATTCTATCTTTTGCTGAAGTTTTTGGGCTTCCAGATAGGTTATAAAAGCATTGAGTCCGGTGCCAAAACCTATTTCTAAAATGGAAACGGACTGACCTTTAAATAAGGAAAGTCCGTTTTGTATGAATACATGTTTGGCCTCTTGTATTGCTCCGTGTTTTGAATGGTAGGTTTCGTTCCATTCGGGAAGCAGAATTGATGTCGAACCATCCGAAGTCTGGATAATTTCTCTTTTCATTATAGCCGCATGAATTTATTATTCTATAAACAATTTTTTGATTCTCGGAATCGGTCCGCTGCATTTCACCTCATGGCAGGTAACGCAAGCCGATACAGCTTTGTTGAAATGAGCCTTGGCATTCTTAGGATCTTCATAAATCTGCTCCTGGGCCTTAATGAAAACGGCAGCCTGTTCTTTAAAAAAAGCATCGTTTTCAGCCTCATCCGTCATGGCTCTTTTATGAATTTCTAAGAAATGAGAAGGAAACTTGCCAATGGTATCGCCATTCTTGATACGTTCTTTCAAACGCTGGTTATCCACATACATCTGTTCCATAAGAGCCGCCATTTCAGACATCTCATACATCTCAAACTCTTTTGCTCCTGTAGTTTTTTCAGGAACTTCTTTTTTAACAACGGGCTGCGCTTCTTCTTTCTTATTACAGCTTGAAAAGGCCATAATAATTGCGGAAATCAAAAGGTATTTTTTCATTATTTGCTGATTAAAACTCCGTCAGCCTGGAAAGCATACGTAATTTTAGGCTGAGTAATTTTATCTATTTCTTCCTGAGATTTTCCACCATCTTTTGCGTAGTGCTTTAACTCGGCAACAGAGATTTCGTCAACAAAAGCTCTTCCGCTAACGATTGCTTCCTGACTGTCAGCATTTAATGGAACAAAAAAACCGTAATCTTTGAAACGCACAAAAGATTCTGCCTGACCCGGTAATTCCATCTTCATCCAGCATCCTTTTTTCTTGCAGACAGAGTTAATTTTCGATTTGAATTTCACCGCTATCGTGTCACCTTTTTTCATTGACTTGTATTTCTGGAACATCTGCTCTTTACTTAAAGCCTTGTCAGCTAAAATCTTATCTCCAAATGATGCATACTCAACTTTTATTTCCTTAGCCGGAGTAACTTCAATTACTTCATCTCCTTTAGCCGCAGTTTTAGCATCAACTTCAGTAGTTTGTGTTGCTTCTACAGGTGCTACGGCAACTGAATCTGTCTTAGGCAGACTATCGGCCGGTGTCTGAATCGTTTCTTCTGTTTTTTCTGTTTCTTTATTTTTATCGGCACAGCTTGCAAAAATTGCCAGCGAACAAGCCAAAACAAATATATTTTTCATGATTAGGGTATATTTTTTTAATTCGTTACAAAAATAGAGAGTTTCCTCAAAAGTAACGCCCTCCTGATTAATAAATTTTAAGTTTCATTGCTAATTATACAAGATTTTGAATCTGGTGCAATCAATTCACAAAAAGCAACAGACAAGTTGGAATATAATTGCCTTTTTATCCAAAAACTTTCCAATTTTTATTAATTTAGCATTGATTATAACTATTGAAAATCAGCATTAAACCATTAACAAAAACAGCTGATTTTCAATTATTTAAAACCTAAACCAACCTCACACCAATGAATCTAAAAAATAATCCCGAAATTGACATTATCAGGGCATCATCAACCAAGATTAATGATGTTGATTTCGAAAATCTTGTCTTCGGAAACATCTTTACTGACCATATGCTGGTTTGTGATTATAAAGATGGGAAATGGCAAAAGCCTGTCATCAGGCCTTATGAGCCATTCCTTCTGGATCCTTCGGCAAAAGTCTTCCACTACGGACAAGCTATATTTGAAGGTATGAAAGCCTACAAAGACAATAATGATGACGTTTGGCTTTTCAGACCGGACGAAAACTTTGACCGATTTAATAAGTCGGCAGTAAGAATGGCCATGCCTGAGGTTCCTGAAGAAGTATTTTTAGGCGGGCTTCATGAAATTTTAAAAATAGAAAAAGACTGGGTTAAAAAAGGTAAAGGCAATACGCTTTACATCCGTCCGTTTATGATTGCAACGGGTACAGGTGTAGTCGCTGCTCCGTCATCACAATATCGTTTTATGATTATCCTTTCTCCTGCAAAATCCTATTATTCCGGAGAAGTAAAAGTAATCATCGCCGAACATTACAGCCGTGCAGCTAACGGCGGTATTGGCGCAGCAAAAGCAGCCGGAAATTATTCAGCTCAATTCTATCCGACACAATTGGCCAATAAGGACGGTTTCCAGCAGATTATCTGGACAGACGATGCCACGCATACAAAACTGGAAGAAGCAGGAACTATGAACGTTTTCTTCAGAATTAACAACACCCTGTTTACGGCACCAGCCAGCGAAAGGATTTTGGACGGTGTAACCCGAAAAAGCCTTATCACTCTCGCTGAAAAAGAAGGTATTGACATACAGGTACGTTCCGTTTTGGTTTGGGAATTGGTGGAAGCAGCTAAAAATGGTACTCTGAAAGAAATCTTTGGCGCAGGAACCGCCGCTGTAGTTAATCCGATTGTTGGGTTCTCTTATAAAGGCGAATATTTCGAGCTTCCAAAAGTAGAAGACTCCATTGCTTTGCAATTAAAAGAAAAACTGACCAATATTCAGTACAAACTGGCTGAAGATCCTTTTGACTGGACGGTAAAAATCTAAAATAAAAAATCCCGAAACTATTTCGGGATTTTTTTTATTTCAATATCAGGGAGAAATCAGGCTTAAAATAATTCGGGCCTTTCATCACTTTTCCGTCTTCACGGTAAATCGGCTTTCCGTCCTCTCCCAACTTGCTCATATTGCTGCGTTGGATTTCATCAAAAACCTCTTCAATTTTATGCTGTAATCCGTGCTCAATAATGGTTCCGCATAAAATATAAAGCATGTCACCCAAAGCATCGGCAATTTCAATTTTATCATCATTCTGAACGGCTTCAAGATATTCCTCGTTTTCTTCTTTCATCAAATTGTAGCGTAGCCTATTTTTGCTTTCGCCTAAATCTCCTTTTGGAGTTTCACTTACGCCCAGGCCAAATGCCTGATGGAATTCCTTTACTGCGTTGAGTTGTTTCTGCATTATTTTCAAAAATTAAATGGTAGTGCAAAATACTGACTTTTGGATACAAATAATTACTTTTGCACAAAAACTTATCCACTATGTTTACTCAAGGTCAATGGACTTTTGCCGGCTTCTTTGTTATCGCATTTATTGTAGCAATGATTTATGCCTACCGAAAAGATTTGAAACTGCACAAGCTATTTTACAAAAGAAGTTATCTGGTTTTATTAGGCTTTTTGGCTTTTATCGGATTGCTTTTTGTGATAAAGGTTTATTTGAAGCATTAAAAAAAACGCCTCGATTTCTCGAAGCGTTTCTTATTTATAAATCTTTTATCCTAGTTTTCTTCAGGCAAGAAACCATATGTTTTAGAATAATACAACATCTGTTCTGCAAAAGTTTTAGGTTGTTGGATTTCAAAAGAAATGATTTCTCCTTTGGCATCTGTTTTAGGAACCAAAACCGGATTTACAAATCCGCTGTAAGGTGCCGATTTGAATTTCTTGTTTCTCTCCAAAACTTCCTTATGCAATTTCTGGTCTACTTTTACACCATAGTTTTCTACTAATGCTTTTCCTGCTGCAAAATCACCTTCCGATTTGATTCGTTGCGTTTCTCTCAAAAGCTGACCAAAAAGTTCGTGAAGTTTTTCGTAGTTTGTAATATTAAAATACGTTTTGCCGTCACGCGTAATCTTCTCGATTACATTATCTTTTTTACCTTTTTCAAAAACCCAGGCACTCACCCACTGGCGGTTTCTCATGTGCGCTTCTTCAATGTCAGCTCCCGGCTCCAAACGAATCAACTGTGTCATCAATCCGTTTCTGATATAACCGTCATAAGCTGCCATACCTACTTTTTTCCAATCGTCAACCAGGCCTAGCTCTTGTAGTTTTGGATTGTACAGATAATACAAACCAACCAGATCAGCTCTTCCTTCTTCCAAAGTCGAAGCATAACTTTTTAAAGTTTCTTTTGGCGTTCCTACACCCGGATTGATTTGTCCGGAAGCATGTCCTACCACTTCGTGCAATGCCGTATGCAATTTGTCTGCAACTTCACCATATTTTTCTTCCAGTTCAATTTCTTCCTTATCGTTTGCAAATTCTTTCAAACGGTCAGAACCACCTGCATGGTTATAAGAATCTACAATATTTCCTAATGAAACCGATTTAGAACCGTGTTCAGCACGAATCCAGTCCGCGTTTGGAAGATTGACACCAATTGGAGTACTAGGTGAAGAATCACCTGATTCGCCAGCTACGACAACCACCTTGTAAGATACACCTACAACATTTTTCTTTTTATGTTCCGGCATTAGGGTTGAATTGTCTTCAAACCATTGTGCATTGGAAGAAATCACTTCCATTTTTTTAGACATATCGAAGTCTTTAATCTGTACAACCGATTCGTAAGAACCTCTGTAACCTAGCGGGTCGTTATATACTTCAATAAATCCGTTGATGTAGTCAATATTTCCTTCCGTAGCTTCCGTCCAGGCGATGTTGTAATCGTCCCATGTTTTTAAATCTCCGGTTTTGTAATATTTAATCAAGAGGCCAATCGCATCACCTTGCTTTTTATTCTCAGCAACTCCCTGTGCTTTTTCCAACCAGTAAATAATTTTATCGATAGCCGGTCCGTACATACCACCGCTTTTCCATACTTTTTCTTCAATCTGGCCACTGGCATTACGCACTAATTTTGAGTTCAGTCCAAAAGAATACGGTCTTTTAGCATCCGGACTTTTCTTTGTTTTATAGAAATCTTCAGCTTCTTTATCTGTAATTCCCTTATCATAAAAGTTTACTGCAGAACCGGCAAGCAATCCTTTTGATTCGTCCAGGTTTACTTTTTTAGCATCCTGATTGTTAAACAGGATTTCTACTATTTCCGGAGCAAGTGTCGTTTTTGTTTCCGACAGTAATTTTTGGAAATACTCCTTTGTAAAAGCAGGCTTAATCTTATCGCTTGAATAATGGTGGTGGATTCCGTTAGAAAACCAAACTCTTTTCAGATAGATTTCAAAATTTTTCCAATCTTCCGAAGCCTTATCTCCTTTATAATTCTCATAGATGTTTTCTAAGGCTTTTCTGATTTTTAAATTATGCTTGTAGTTTTGATCCCAATGAATATCACGGCCCGCCATACCAGCCTGCGTCAGATAATAAACCAGTTTTTGCTCCTTGAGGGTAAGCTTTTCCCAACCCGGAACCTGATAACGCAATACTTTTATATCTGCAAACTGCTCGACTTCATATTGAAAATCTCCTGTGTTTGCCGCGACTTCTTTCGGCTCTTCTTTGTCTTTTCCGCAAGAGACAAGAAATGCCGATGCAAGAAACATTCCTGCAATGGTTTTTAATTTCATATGCTCAGTTTTAGTTACTAAAAAACAAATATAATGATTTCCTAACGGAACTGAAGCGAGATATTCTACCAATCGATATCAAACTATTTTTCTTACTTTTGTATTGCGAAAGTGCCTAATAAAAAACCTTATGAAAATACTGAAATACATATTGCTCCTTATTCTTCTTGCTGTTATCGGATTGACTGTTTATATAGCAACCCAGCCCGGTGAATATGAATCGGAACAAAGCAGAATAATCAAGGCGCAGAAATCTGTTGTCTTCAGTTATGTCAACGATTATAAAAACTGGGAAGATTTTGGTTCCTGGAAAGATGATGACCCTAACATGCAGTTTACTTATTCTGACACAACTATAGGGAAAGGTGCTTTTTATACATGGAAAGGCAGTTCCGGTGAAGGAAAAACCGAAACAGTATTTGAAAAAGAAAACGATAGTATTGCACAAAAAACCACTTTTTCAGGTAACGAAGGCAAAGCCTATCTTACATTTAAAGACACCGTTGGCGGTACGAAAGTCACATGGCACTCTCAAGGTAAGTTGAGTTTCATGGATAAAGCCTATGCAATATTTAAAGGTGGTGCAAAAAAGATGGTAGGCGATATGCAGGAACGTACTCTTGCCAAGCTGGATAAGGTCATCTCTTATGAAATCAACACCTACTCAATACAGGTGGATGGTGTTGTACAGAAATCAGGAGGTTATTATTTCCAGCAAAAAGTGACCTGCAAAATTTCAGAAGTCCAAAAAAATGTAGGAATCATATTGCCGAGCATGCTTCGCTTTTTTAAAGATAATAATATTGCGCTAACAGGTAGTCCTTTTATTCTTTACAACACCTACGACGTCCCAAATAACAAGGCAAGTTTTTCCGTATGTCTTCCAATGCGCGAAGAGATTTTTACGGCAGAAGGAAGCGATTATACAAGCGGTAAGTTAGAACCCTTCCAGGCTTTGAAAACAACCTTAAAAGGAGACTATTCGCACGGAAAAGAAGCCTGGGATAAAGCTCTGGCCCATATCAAAAAGAACAACCTGACTGAAAATAAATCAGGAAGCTATATTGAGGTTTATGTAACTTCTGCCGCACAGGTAAAGAATCCTTCGAAATGGGTAACAGAAATTTATGTTCCGGTTGGACAATCTGCCCCAACGGAAGCAGTTACACCTTCTGCCGTTAGCGGAACTTCTGCAAAAACAACCACACCAGCCAACAGCACTACAAAAACTGTAACTCCAGCCAAACCACCGGTTGTTAAAGAAAATCAGGTCATAGAATAAAAACCAATAGATACCAAAAGCCGGACAATTGTCCGGCTTTTTTATTGGATAGTTTAATTCAGTATTAAACCTTTTCCGTTATCTTTAGTCTTACTTAAAAAAGAAATTGCTTTTGCTGGACGAACAGGCTTTCATAAAAGAATTATTGGACCCTAAAACGCAAAATAAAGCGTTTCAGACATTGCTGTCTTCTTATCAGAAACCTTTATACAGCCATATCCGTAATATTGTCCTAAACCATGATGATGCTGACGACGTATTGCAAAATACATTCTTAAAAGTATTCCAACATTTGAAAAACTTTAAAGGCGAAAGTAAATTATTTTCCTGGCTGTACCGGATTGCCACCAATGAAGCCATAACGTTTCTGAACGCAAAAGCCAGGCGGAATGGCATGACCAGTGAAAATTTCCAGCAAAAACAAATTGAAAGCCTGAAAGCCGATGATTATTTCGAAGGCGATGAAATACAGCTAAAGTTACAGAAAGCCATAGCAACACTTCCTGAAAAGCAGCAGTTGGTTTTTAAGATGCGCTATTTTGAAGAATTAAAATATGAAGAATTATCTGAAATCCTGGATACTTCTGTAGGTGCCTTAAAAGCCTCATACCATCATGCGGTAAAGAAAGTAGAAGAATATATGCTCAAACATTAAACCTTTTCAGATTTATAAAGTCAAAAGAATATGAACTCATTTAATTTAGAAAACGGACCAAAAATAAAGCCGGGATTCAAAACTCCCGATAACTATTTTGAAAACTTTTCGGAACAGATGCTAGCCAGGATTGACTCCAATGAAAAACCGGTACGCTCAATTTTCCAGAGAAGGAAAAACTGGTTTATGGCTGCAGCGGCTGTGCTTATAATTGGATTTGCAATTCCTTTTCTAAACAAACCTGCCAACAATGCTGCTATCGATGGTGAAAGTTTAGAAAATTACCTGGCCTACCAATCTACTATAAGCCAATACGACCTGATTAATCTTCTGGACAAGGAAGATATCGAAGCATTGGAATCTGACCTCAAAATTGATGATGCCGTTGTAGAAAGTGCCCTGTCTGACAATACTAATTTAGAGAACTACTTAACAGAATAATTATGAAAAATCTATTTCTTATTTTGCTCGTTTTTGGACTAACCGCTTCTGCCCAGGACGATAAAAGAGAACAAATCAAGTCCTTAAAAACGGCTTTTATTACTACTGAACTTTCGCTAACTTCTGATGAAGCTGCAAAATTCTGGCCTGTCTATAATGCATTTGATGAGAAACAATTCGAATTAAAACATCAGAAAATGCGTGCCTTAGGAAAAAAACTGGATGCGATGGATGCGATGACAGACAAGGAAGCTTTGGCTCTTATCAACCAGATGGAAGATTATGAAAACGAATTGTTTCAAAACAGAAGAAAATTGGTTAGCAGCCTGAAAACAATACTCTCGCCTGTAAAAATCTTAAAACTGAAAAAGGCGGAAGATGATTTCAACCGAAAATTATTACGTCAGTACAAAGAAAAAGGTCCTAGAAAATAGGACCTTATTTTTTGAATTTTATCCTGACAATCTTATTCTTTCCGGCAGCGATTGCCATGTTATTGTCTATAAAACGAATCGTATATAAATCTTTATCTTTAGAAAATTGCTTCCAGGTAGCACCATTATCTGAAGAATATTGCAATCCGGAAAAACCAACCGTCACCAACTGCTTCCCTCCCGACTCGGGAACAAACTGCACACAGGAAGCATAACCAAACCCTGTATTATCTCCTATCAATGTCCAGGTTTTACCTCCATTTATGGTCAACGCTTTATTTTTTGAGTTCAGTTCGGGCTTTTCATAATTCCCACCCACAATAAATCCGATATTTTCATCATAGAAATCGGCTGAAAAAATGCCTGTCATTGCTTCACCCTGAACAATCGGGGTAGTTGAAACTTCCCATGAATTTCCTTTATCTGAAGTATAAAAAATTCTGGCTCGCTTTCCTCCTGAAACAATCCATGCCGCATTATTCCTCACAATAAGGTTTGTATTGCTGGCTGCGAAAGCAGCTTCCCCTTCGGCTATTTTCGGTAGTTTCTCACAAGGTATTTTCTGCCATGTATTTCCGGAATCTCTAGTAATAATCACAGAAAAGCAGTCACCAATAGGGTCGCCCACGGCTATACCTTCTTTATCATTCCAAAATTGCATCGAATCATAAAAGGCTTTTTCGTTGTCGTCTTTATAAACCAGCTTCGTTTCGGAGCCATCTTTCGCTATTTTGTAAAGCAATCCGGGAGTGCCAACGCTCATCACAAAAATAGCACTGCTGTTTTTTGCAATACTTCTAAACTCAGGATTGACCGTATCTTTTGAAATCGTTTTTTGAAATTTCTCTTTAGAAGTTAAATCATAGTAGCCATATTTTCCCTTATCGGCAGCATACCATAGCTTATCATTTTCTATCAGAATTGCCCTGATATTAAAATTATCCTGCCAAAGCGTATCAATAATAACATCTGAAAAATAATGGTTTTTTTCAGGTTTTATTTCATGCTTGCATTGGGTAAATGCAACGGATAGTAAAAAAATACACAGTACTTTTTTCATGGTTGTTTTTGGTTATAGGCTGCAAAGAAACGAAAGAACTCATAACAAACTCAAAATCATCACTTACAATCAGCAAAAAGCAAAAAAATTCGTTGAAATGCATTTATAACACAAAACGAAAGAATGCTATAAAATTTTAGAATAAAAAACAGTAAAAATCAATTATTCACGAAAGAAAAACAATTGTTGAAAAAATCGCATCATATAAAGAATAAAAAAAATAGTAACACAATTATACTCTTTATATTTTAGATAAACTATAAAACTTCAAATTTATTTTTAATTGTTCTAAATAAATCTTGTTTGCTTGTTTTTTGAGAATTACTTTTGTACCAAATTTTAAACTTAAACAAATCTCACTACAATGAATAAGCTTATAATAACGCTCACCATTGTTTTATTTAGCGCCATAACCTTTGCGCAAAACGGAACATTAAATGGACGGGTTGTTTCTACAGACAATACCCCACTTGAATCTGTAACAGTTACTGTAAATGGCACAAGATTCGGAACCCAGACCGGTACTGATGGTAAGTTCGAAATACAGAACATAAAGCCAGGCGATTACACCTTAAAAATTGCCTTTGTTGGATATACCTCTAAAGAAGTAGCTTTCACTATCACAGAAAATGCAATTACAACTTTAGAAAACATTTCACTGAACAGCAAGAATGAAACATTGGCAGAAGTGGTAATTACCGGCAACATTAACAGATATACCAAAGCAGAAAGCAATTATGTCTCCAAAATGCCAATCAAAAACCTGGAAAACGCACAGGTGTATAGTGTGGTTACCAAAGAGCTGATGAAAGACCAGCTGGTGGTTAATCAGGATGAAGCTTTAAAAAATATTCCGGGATTATACCAATTATGGGCTTCAACCGGCCGTGTTGGCGATGGAGGTTCTTACTTTTCATCCCGCGGATTCATTACCCAAAGTTTATTAAGAAATGGTATTGCCGGAAAAATCACAAATAACGTCGATGCTTCAAACCTGGAAAGATTAGAAAGTATCAAGGGGCCGTCTGCCACTCTTTTTGGTAGTTTACTTACTTCTTACGGAGGTTTGATTAACCGTGTCACTAAAAAACCTTATGACAACTTTGGCGGTGAGATTTCATACCAGGCAGGAAGTTTTGGATTAAACCGAATCACTGCTGATATTAATACTCCTATCAATGATGACAATACTGCTTTGCTAAGAGTAAATGCGGCTTATAATAATGCCAATACTTTTCAGGATTATGGCCATACAAGAAGCTACTTTTTTGCGCCATCATTCTCTTATCAGGTCAATGAAAAACTTTCCATCTCTATTGATGCAGAATTATCGAATGTTGATGCTTCATCAATGCCTTTAATTTACATTCCATTTGACAAAACTCCAAACAGTTTAGGTCTTCACAGTGCCACTGATATTAAAATGAACTGGAAACGTTCATTTGTAGGCGATGAATTTATGATGAATACCAAAACAGCCAATATTTTTGCTGAGGCTAACTACCAAATGTCTGACAACTGGAAATCACAGTCTGTATTCAGCACCAGCTCCAATCAGTCTGTAGGACCACAAACCTGGTTCTACCTGTTGGGTAATAATGAAATGTCAAGAAACGTATGGAATATTGATGGTAGAGACAACATCATCGAATTCCAGCAAAACTTCAACGGAGAATTTGACCTTTTTGGAATGAAACACAGATTCCTGCTTGGTGGCGACATCTACCGTATGGAAAGCAAAGTAGGTTATGGATACCTTCCTACCTTCTTTTACTTTGACACGGTAAATTATGCAGGACCTAACGACAATTATTACAACTTCACACCACAAGCCACAGAAGCTTTGTTTGCGCAGGGAACGCATTACAAGACCCATAACTCACTAACAACATACAGTGCCTATATTTCTGATGTAATTAATGTTACCGACAGATTGATTCTTTCAGCAGCCTTACGTTTTGACCATTATAACAACGATGGAAATTTTGACCCGGCTGCCAATACAACATCCGGTGCTTTCTCCCAAAATGCACTGTCTCCAAAATTTGGTGCCGTATATCAAATCGTAAAAGATCAGGTTTCTGTTTTCGGAAATTACCAGAACAGTTTTAAAAACATTGGTTACCAATTGGCTGATGTAAACGGAACTCCGCAACTAAAAGCTTTTGACCCGGAACAGGCCAACCAGTTTGAAGCCGGAGTAAAAATCAATACGTTCCAAAATAAGCTAAGTGCTTCTTTCAGCTATTATAATATTGAAGTTAAAGACATTCTTAGAGCCGGACAATTAGCCAATACCAGCGTTCAGGACGGTAACCAGACCAGCAAAGGTTTTGAAGCAGAAATTACTGCCAACCCAATTCCGGGATTGAACTTTATCATTGGTTATGCGTTCAACAACAGCAAAATCAACAATGCTGCTCCTAATGTAAACGGCCTTAGACCAGAAACAGCAGGTCCGGAAAACATGATTAACTATTGGATTAGCTACAGTTTGCAGACAACCAAAATGAAAGGTCTGGGCTTTGGTTTTGGAGGTAATTATGCGGATAAGATGTTTATTTATAACAGAAATCCTACGGGTTCAGGAAATAGTGCCGACGTACAGACATTCTCTTTGCCATCCTACGCGGTTATTAATGCGGCATTGTATTATGACCAGCCAAAATACAGGCTTTCCCTAAAAATAAACAACCTGACAGATGAATTGTATTTTAACGGTTATACTACAATTAACGTACAGGCTCCAAGAACCTTCATGGGAAGCGTTTCGTATAAATTCTAAATGGGTTTTAAAAAAAATATAAGATTCTTACACAAATGGCTCGGACTCACCTCCGGGCTTATTGTGTTTATAGTGAGTATCACTGGTTCTATTTTCTGTTTTCACGATGAAATCAAAGATCTGACAAGAGATTACAGAAAAGTAAACATCGAGGACAAATCTTATATTTTAGCTTCAGAATTACAGTCGAAAGCCAAAACAATGTTTCCGGAAGCCACTGCCGACATGGTTGTTTTTTACGGAAAAGACAGACCCGCCATTGTTTATTCATCTATTGGCAACAAACCTTATAATTTATATTTTAATCCTTATTCCGGTGCTTTTTTAAAACAGGAAAGCATAGAAGATGATTTTTTTGCCATTATAGAAGACCTCCATATGCATCTCTGGCTACCACCGGAAATTGGAAAGCATGTTGTTGGAATAGCAACAATTGTTTTTATCATCATGCTTATTTCAGGAATTATTTTATGGTGGCCCAAAAAACGTAAGGACTTAAAAAACAGAATCCGGATTAAATGGAAAGCCAAATGGCGACGCGTGAATTATGACTGGCATAATGTAACCGGATTCTACATCTCGCTATTCGTATTGGTAATTGCGCTGACAGGACTGACATTTTCTTATGAGTGGATGCATAAAACGATGTACTTTGTTGGAAACCTTGGACAGGAATATCCAAATGATGACTTTTCACCGGCAATCGATTCTACATTGGTACCAAATACAAAAGCCAATCCAATGGATATTGCCCTTTCACAAGCTTATAAAGCCAAACCAAACGACGAAATGTTTTTTGTATGGTATCAGGGTGAAAAATCAGCAATCATAACAGGCTCTTATCCGGATGCTCTGGATTTTGACCATCAGTCCAATCTGTATTTTCATCCAAAAACCGGAGAACTCCTGAATACGGATTTATACGAAAATAAAAGTCCCGGAACACAGTTACAGGAAATGAATTACGGATTGCATACCGGACAATACTTTGGCCTGACCGGAAAAATAATTGCTTTTATACTCAGCTTGCTTGCGGCTGCCCTGCCAGTTACTGGATTTATAATTTTCTGGGGAAGAAGAAACAAAAAGGCAAAAAAATAATCTGTGGCAAAGAAGAAAAACAAATACAGCTTTAAGCATTGGATTGGGAAAATACATCTTTGGCTTGGAATGGCTTCAGGCTCGGTTGTACTGTTGCTTTCCGTTACCGGCTGTATTTATGTTTTTAGCGTCGAGATTACGGAAGCACTACGCAAAGACGTTATGTATGTTTCCAAAACGGAATCCGCGCCCATTCCCATTTCAAAGCTTTGGGACGATACACAGAAAAAAATCGGAAACAATCTTAAAATTTCCAGAGTAAAGGTTTCTAACAATCCTGAAAAAACATGGGTTTTTGGCTGCTATAAGAAAAATGAAAATGCAATTACCTATTTTGGAGCAATTGACTATTATAAGTCGGTTTATGTAAATCCCTATTCCGGAGAAATTCTGGCGGTTTACGATGAAGAAATGGACTTTTTCAATATTGTGAAATTTATCCATTGGAGTCTTTTGCTGGAGGTAGGTCTTGGACAACAGATTGTGGGCTGGTCCACATTCATTTTTGTCATCATGCTCATTACCGGAATTATTTTATGGTGGCCCAAAAACAAAGCCGCACGCAAGCAGCGTTTTAAATTCCAATGGAAAGAAACCACAAATTGGAGAAGAAAAAATTATGACATCCACAATATTTTCGGTTTCTATATCGCTACAATCGCATTAATTATAGCCTTTACCGGAATGGTATGGGCATTTTCATGGTTCCAGGCTGCCGTTTATGTAGCCGGTTCCGGCACAACTGAACGGCCGGAAGTCGTAACAAAAGAAGCGGATAAAAATCTTCCGAAAATTTCCAATGCAATGGAGGCCGTTCTCGAAAAAGCAAAACTGGCTTATCCCGATGCCGATGCTTTCAGCTTAAGAAAACCTGCCGATTCTTTAGCAACTATGGATGTTTATGTCCAGCAAAACGAAAACACTTATTATGTTTCACATGAAATGCGTTTTGACCAAAAATCCGGAGAGATTCTATTGAACAGAAACCATTCCCAAAAAAATTTCGGAGAAAAATTAATTACGGCTAACTATGACCTGCATGTTGGGGCAATTCTTGGAATTCCCGGAAAAATAATCGCTTTCATTGCAAGCTTTATCTGCGGCATGTTACCTGTAACAGGATTTTTAATCTGGTATGGCAGAAAATTCAAGAAAAAAACCAAGAGGGCTAATTAGTGTGATTTCTAAAATCTGTTGGTATTCAATGCCACAGATTACACAGATTAGGATGATTCTAAAAATTATGAGAAACTTTGCATCAAAAAGATTCTAGTAAACCATAGTGTTTTGCGACTTTGCGGCTTTGCGAGCAACTATTCTCTCGCAAAGCCGCTAATCCAATCTGTGAAAATTATTTTAATCTGTGGCGAAAACCCCTTACAAATTACTGCTATCCTACACTAATTGACCTTAGCCTTGCTGTCAAACATATAAATCCATAACAGCCTTGAATATCTGAAATTAATCGTGCATAACAGAAATGCTGTCGCAACGATAAACAAAAGGCTGTGTACTAAACTTGTAACAAACAATCTGGAAATAAAAAAAGTAGCTACCATTTCTCCAACAGCCAGCGCATAGCTCACATACATTGCCCCAAAGAAAAAACCGGGTTCTTTTACAAACTTATGTCCGCATTCTGAACATTCCGGGTGCATTTCGGGCATCTGGAATAAAAATGGATTGCCGTTTGTTTTAAATACTTTTCCTTTTCCACAGTGAGGACACTTATTCTGAATTACATTTTTTAAGAATGACATAACTCTATTGTTTTATTAGGACAAAGTTCCGAAACAAAACACCCTCCAACAATAGGCTAATTACGCTAAAATTTGTATTATTAGGACATTTTAAAATTTTTTCTCCTACCTTTATGCTATGGAAATGATTAGCGTTTTAGACATCAGTCAGTTAAAATTAGGCGAAGGCCAAAAGGATTTTTATGTCAACAGGATTCCTCCACATATAGCGGAGAATCACAGCAAAATAACCCGTCCTCACAAACACAATTCCTATCTGACAATTCTATTTACGAAAGGTTCCGGAAGGCATGAAATTGATTTTAATTCTTATGAAATCAAACCCGGAAGCCTATTTGTTCTTGCTCCCGGAAAAACGCACCACTGGGAACTTTCTGAAGATATTGACGGTTATATTTTTTCACACACGGCTAATTTTTACGATTTGCATTATTCCCACAACAGACTGCATCAGTTTCCTTTTTTCTATTCCATCCAGAATACGCCTTTTCTGGCTTTAGACAGTGAAAACAGCAAAAAAACAGAACACTTATTCCGGAAACTTTTGGATGAATACGAAAGTGCCAAAAATTTTCAGCAACAGCTTATTATAAGCTATATCGACATTATTTATATTGAACTGTCGCGGTTATATCTGATAGAAAATGCTCCAAAAATCATAAAATCTGGTGCCTATTCTGAGAAATTCCAGCAATTTGAAGACCTGATTGAAAAAAATTACATCACAGAAAAATCACCTTCACAATATGCAGACTGGATGAACATCAGTCCCAAACACCTAAATCGGATTACAAAAACTATAATTGGAAAAACAGCATCTGAAGTTATCACGGACAGGATTATACTGGAAGCAAAAAGACGATTTTTACATACCAAAAATAATTTTTCGGCTATAGCCGAATCTTTAGGTTATGATGACTATGCTTACTTTTCGAAATTATTTAAGAAGAGTTCAGGCCTCACTCCTACTGGGTTTCTTAAACTCTACTAAGCGTAGTGTAAAATCTTGGCACGGATATTGGATAATAGCTTGTAAAGAAAAAATTATCAGTCAAGAACACTTAAAATAAGTAGAAATCATGAAAGCAAAATTTATAACATCTGCCCTATTCGCATTTTTATTTGCGACACAAATCCAGGCACAAGACAGGACGACCGTCACAGCCAACAGCAGTGATATCAGTGACAACCTCGACCTTAGAGCCGTAGCTTCCATCTTTGGAGACTCACAGGATTTGGCAGACTTTGAAAGAAGGTTAAACGACCCTAAAACGCAGATTTCGAATCTTGACCTGAATGGTGATAATAAAGTAGACTATCTACGGGTTATCGAAACTGTAGAAAACAATACCCACCTGATTATCATCCAATCTGTTTTGGAACGTGATATCTATCAGGACGTTGCAACAATTGAAGTGGAGCGAGACAGCAATAACAACGTGCAGGTTCAGGTAGTAGGTGATGTTTATATGTATGGTACCAACTACATCTATGAACCCGTATATGTAACAAGACCTGTAATATTCAATGTTTTCTGGACTAACTATTACAGACCTTATTACTCTCCATGGTACTGGAGTTACTATCCATCTTACTACTATACCTGGAATCCGTATCCTATTTACAGATACCACAGACATGTCCACAATCATATCAATGTGCATAACAACTACTATTATGTAAATACGAGAAGAAGCTCAAGAGCTGTGGCAATGTATAACACAAGACGTTCAAACGGATACGAAAGACAACATCCTGACAGGTCATTTGCACAAAGAAACAACAACGTCAGCAATCGATATGAATTGGTTCAAACAAGAGGCGGTTCAACAAGAAATCAATCTGCTACAACAGGTTCCAGAAATTCAAATGTAACCCGAAGCACAACTACAGGAACACGAAATTCAGTAACGGCAAATAGAAGTTCTGACCCTACAATAACTGAAACCAGAACAACCGGAACCAGAACTCCTGACCGTGGCTTTACTTCTTCCACAAGAAACACAACACGTTCTGAAGGAACAACGGTTAGGGCAAATTCTACAAGAACTACAAGCAGCCGTATTGAGACTCCTACCAGAGTAGAAAATACACGAAATACGCCAACAAGAAGTTATGAAACACCTAACAGAGCCAGTACTCCAAGAGTTGAATCATCTACAAGAAGCAGTGCTCCTTCCAACGCAAACATCAGCAGAGGGAATTCCGCTCCAAGACAAAGTGCTCCACAACAGTCAAGAGGTAATGACGGTGGCGGTTCAAGAGGCAATTCAGGCTCAAGAGGCGGCGGTTCCAGAGGCTAAAACAAAATATAATTTTTAAGAAAGGCGGTCATTTTCAGACCGCCTTTTTCATTGTAGTCATGTCTGTTGGCAAACAAGCAAAAAATATGATACCTTTGCCCCTCAATTACATAAAATGAGATTACACAGAAATTTAGTTTATACGACCATTGATTCGCTCCATGCTATTTTTAATGAAGGAGAATATGCCGATAAGGTTGTAGCAAGAGCTTTAAAGAAAGATAAGCGTTGGGGAAGCAATGACAGAAAATTTGTAGCAGAAACTATTTACGACATTGTTCGTTGGAAAAGACTCTACATGGAAATTGCAGAAGTAAGAGAACCTTTTGACAGAGATAATCTTTGGAGAATTTTTGCTGTTTGGGCTGTTTTAAGAGGCTACCCTATTCCGGACTGGAGACAATTGGAAGGAACGCCAGAAAGAAAAATAAAAGGCCGTTTTGCCGAGCTTTCAAAAATCAGAAAATATAAGGAATCCATACCGGATTGGATGGACGAATTAGGTATAGAAGAATTGGGTGAGGAACTTTGGTCAAAAGAAATCATTGCCCAAAACCAACCGGCTAAAGTTATTTTAAGAGTCAATACCCTGAAGATTACCAAAGAAAAACTTCGTGCCATTTTGATGGACCAGGATATCGAAACCGAATTTTTAAAAGACCAACCGGATGCTTTGGTGCTTAAAGAAAGAGCCAACGTATTTTTAACGGACGCTTTTAAAGAAGGTTTTTTCGAAGTTCAGGACGCCAGTTCACAATTAGTCGCTCCGTTCCTGGATGTAAAACCTGGAATGAGAGTGGTTGATACCTGTGCCGGTGCCGGTGGAAAAACACTTCATCTGGCATCTTTGATGGAAAACAAA
The DNA here is from genome assembly GCF_002846575.1 of Flavobacterium lindanitolerans. Lineage (NCBI taxonomy): Bacteria > Pseudomonadati > Bacteroidota > Flavobacteriia > Flavobacteriales > Flavobacteriaceae > Flavobacterium > Flavobacterium lindanitolerans. The sequence goes on along the minus strand of NZ_PJND01000007.1, from coordinate 2,005,873 downwards.
GGACAGCTGATTGCAATGGATTTGTATGAAAGCAAATTAAAGCAATTAAAGCTGAGAGCCAAGAGAAATGGCGCTTTCAATATCGAATACCGAATTATCGATACCACTAAAGTTATTAAAAAATTACATGAAAAGGCTGACAGGGTATTAATTGATGCCCCATGTAGTGGTTTGGGTGTACTCAAAAGAAATCCAGATGCCAAATGGAAGCTGCAACCAGAATTCATCGACAATATCCGAAAAGTACAGGCTGAAGTTTTGGAGAACTATTCCAAAATAGTAAAGCCGGGAGGAAAATTGGTATATGCTACCTGCTCTATCTTACCCTCTGAAAATCAGGAGCAAGTTAAACGTTTCTTAACAACAGAGACTGGAAAAAACTTTACCTTTGTAAAAGATGTTAAAATCCTGGCTTCAGAATCAGGATTTGATGGATTTTATATGGCGTTATTTGAACGAAAAGACAAAAAAGAATAATCAAATGAAAAAAAACTACTCTTTCCTATTATTGCTTATTGCGACAATAGGATATGCCCAGGCCCCTGCGGGTTATTATAATTCTGCTACTGGTACGGGATATACTTTAAAAACCCAGCTTTATAATATTATCAGAAATCATAATGACCGAAGTTATGCAGGTCTTTATACTACTTACCAGACATCTGATAAAAAAGCCAATGGAAAAGTTTGGGATATGTACTCCAATTGCGATTTTACTTTTGGTACAGTGGCAGAAGGTGGTAATCAGGATAACGGAACCAATGCAGCAACAGAATGTGTTTTCTTTAACCGTGAACACACTGTTCCGCAAAGTTATTTTGGCAACGGAGCCACACCAATGTATTCTGATGCGCACTTCGTATTGCCTACAGACAAAGTAGTTAATGCCAGAAGAGACGATTATCCTTTTGGCGTGGTGCAAAATGCTACATGGACTTCGCAAAACGGTTCTAAATTAGGAAACAATCTTAACTCAGGATATTCTGCAGGATACTCTTCTACTGTTTTTGAACCTATCGATGAATATAAAGGTGACTTTGCAAGGCTTCTTTTTTACTTTGCTACACGTTATGAAAATCTGCTTGCCGGTTTTTACACTTCGTCTTCATCGACTTCTAAAGCTATGTTTGATGGTTCGAGCGACAGAGCGTTCTCTCCTACTTTCTTAAACATTCTGCTTACCTGGAACCAACAAGACCCTGTAAGTGCCAAAGAAATAGCACGAAACAATGCTATTTATGCCCGTCAAAATAACAGAAACCCATACATTGACAATAATGCTTATGTAACTATGGTTTGGGGTACACCGCTTGCTATTCCGGTATATGAATCGCTTGCCGCTGTTAATGTATATCCAAACCCATCCACCAACCACAAAATCAATATCGATACAGAGTTGCAGTTGGATGAAATACAGCTGATTAACATCAACGGGCAAATCATGCAACAAATCAAGAATCCGGCATCACAAGGCAAGACTTATACTCTGGAAAATCTACCATCCGGTTTCTATTTCTTAAAACTGACTTCTGACAGCCAGTCAGCCACCAAAAAAGTAATAGTGAATTAACGTTACATTTACATATAATTCTTACAAAAAATGCCTGATTTTTAAAAATCAGGCATTTTTTCATCATTTAATACGTTAAATTTTAAAATCCTATTGGTAAAACCAATTACATTTGCCATCCCTTAATTATAATTTAATGAAGAAATTTTACACTCTGGCAATGGTGTTTAGTGCATCTTTTGCCTTTGCTCAAGCTGGTGCGCCCGCTCCTTATTACAACGGATTTGACTTCAGCCAAACAGGAATGGCTTTAAAAACAGCCCTTGCGCAAAAAATTACATCAACGCATACCCGAAATTTAAGTTATGATGGTGCAGAAGAAGCCATCAAAATTATCGATCTTGACCCGGCTGATGCTACAAACACGAATGTCCTGCTTTTGTATGGCTTCAGCAATTCAATCTGTCCGTCATCTCAGGCAGACGATAACGACCACAGACGCAGAAACAAAAACAGCGATGGTGGAGGTGCTACCTGCCAATGGAACAGAGAACATACCTATGCAAAATCTTTGGGAACTCCAGACTTAGGAACTTCAGGACCTGGTGCTGATGCTCATCACTTAAGAGCTGCCGATGTTCAGCGAAATGGTGACAGAGGAAGTGAAAAATTTACTGCCGGTTCCGGAAATTCACGTGACATTACTTCATCAACCTGGTATCCTGGTGATGAGTGGAAAGGCGATGTTGCCCGAATGATGATGTATATGTACCTTAGATATGGTAACAGATGCCTTCCAAAAAATGTTGGGGTTGGTACAGCAGTAGCGTCAGATACTAACATGATTGATTTATTCCTTCAGTGGAATGCTGAAGATCCGGTGTCACAATATGAAGATAACAGAAACACCTATTTAGGTAATGCAAACAATGCTTACGGGCAAGGAAACAGAAATCCTTTTATTGACAACCCATACCTGGCCACTTTGATTTGGGGAGGTCCGGCTGCCGAAAACCGTTGGCCGTCGCTTTCAACACAAGAATTCAATCCGCTTTCTGCTGTTTCAGTATATCCGAACCCGGCAAGCAATGGTAAAATCAATATTGCGTCTGATATCGTTTTGGATGAAATCCAATTGATTAATATCAACGGACAAATCGTTCAGGAAATTAAAAATCCTGCTTCACAAAACAATACTTATACTTTGGAGAATCTTCCTTCAGGATTTTATTTCCTGAAATTGGGTTCACAAAACCAAACGGCTACTAAAAAAGTAATCGTGAACTAATTTTATTGATAAAAGTCAGCGAAAGCCTTTCTGAAATCAGAAAGGCTTTTTTGTATTTATCGCTTTCTAACAAACTGGTAATCTTAGAAGTAGAATTTTAAAAAAGTATAGGCGGCACTATAAAATCATCTCTTTTAAATAGTAAAGCTTTCTGTAAATTATCTATATTTACTTTGAAAAATCGGAACTTTTAAGATAAATCATGGATAAACTCAAACACCTATCGTTTGCATTAAAAGAATTTGCCGGATTAACAGACAAAGATTTTGAGCTGTCAGAACCATTATGGCAGGAAATGAGCTATAAAAAATGGGATTTTTTTAATGAATACAAAAATGTTTGCAAGTATCTCGGCTTTGTAACGGAAGGCGTTTTCAGGTCGTATATCGTTGATTCTAAAACAGGCGATGAAAAAAATGTATTCTTGTATTCCGGCAACCAGTTTGTAGTTTCTTTTAAAAGCTTTATCAATCAGAGTCCTTGTGATTACCACACCCAATCCATGACCGATTCGCAGGTTTTATGCATCCATATCAATGATTTGCAAGGATTGTACCGACAGTCACACGCCTGGGAACGGTTTGGCAGATTACTGGCTCAGGAAGCTTTCAATATAACCATTGCCCGTACTGAAAGTTTTCTTTTCCAAACTCCGGAGGAACGTTATTTGGACTTAATCAAACACCATCCCGATATTTTTAATACCGTTCCATTGTACCAGATTTCTTCTTATCTCGGCATTCAGGGACCTTCTCTCAGCCGTATCCGAAAAAGAATTTCTGGCAAATAATTACGATTTTAACCCGGGTTAAAGTTTTTGGCATAGCAATGATGGAACTTTGCTTCATCATTAACAACTAAATAATCAAATTATGAATAAGTCAAAAACAATCGTGCTCATACACGGAAATTTCGTAAACAACCAGACCTGGACAGCCTGGAAAAACTATTATGAACAAAAAGGTTACACAGTCCATACTCCTGTTAATCCTGGACATGAAGGCAATCCTGCTGAATTGAGAAAAACGGAACACCCTGATTTGGTAAAAACCAATTTCAAGGCAGTGGTAGATAATATTGTCAAACTGATTGATTCATTACCTGAAAAACCGTTGGTAATTGGACATTCTATGGCAGGAATGGCTGTACTAAAATTAACGGACCTAAATAAAGTAGCGGCAGCCGTTAGCATTGATGGTGCTCCTCCTAAAAACGTATTTCCTCCATTCCAAACATTAAAAACCGCTTTGCCTGCTTTTGGATTTTTTTCAGGAAAGAAAAATTTTATGGGCTCCCGCAAATGGTATGATTATGCCTTTTTCAATACTTTGCCAGAGAAAGAAAAAGAAAAAATGTTTGACCTATATGCTGTTCCTGAAAGTTATGCAGTAAGCAGACAGTTGGTTTTGGACTCCTATTCTAATATCAATTTCAAAAAAGCCCATACGCCACTTTTATTTATTGGTGGCGGAAACGACCATATTTTTCCCGCCTCTTTGACCACAACCATTGCCGGAAAATACAAAGACAAAAACAGTAGAGTCGATTTGAAAATCTATGATGGTAAAAGTCATTTTATAGCCGGCGAACCGGGCTGGGAAAAAGTGGCAGACGATATTTTGGATTGGTATGAAAAATTATAATCCGTAAAAAATCAGTAGCAGTAGTGTTTGTTCCATAAACATATAGCAATTCAATCTCAGTATACCAATTTCATAATTGTATGATTTTTATCTGTAGTTTTACACAACGTTGCAAAATGAGAGGAATATAATCCATACGGGTAACGTCACTAAATTTATTGCTAACATATAAAACAATGGAAGATAATTACTTAGAAATAAACCGGGAAACCTGGAACAAAAAGACGGAAGTCCATGTAGATTCTGAATTTTATGACCAGAAAGGTTTTTTGGAAGGAAACAATACGCTAAAACCAATTGAATTGGATTTGCTTGGTGACATCAGTGGCAAAAAAATACTTCACCTGCAATGTCATTTCGGGCAGGATACGATGTCGTTGTCCCGACTGGGGGCAAAAACTACCGGAGTCGACCTGTCTGATAAAGCAATCGATAAGGCACGTGAAACGGCACAGCAATTAAACCTTGATACCCATTTTATTAATTGTGATGTATATAGCCTGCCGGAACATCTTAACGAAGAATTTGATATTGTATTTACCAGTTACGGAACAATTGGCTGGTTGCCTGATTTGGATAAATGGGCAAAGGTTATCCAACGATTTTTAAAACCCGGCGGTAAATTTATCATGGCAGATTTTCATCCGGTTGTCTGGATGTTCGATGATAACTTTGAAGGAATCGGTTATAATTATTTCAAGGATGCTCCTATTATTGAGACCGGAAACGGCACCTACGCAGATAAAGAGGCACCCGTTTCTTTAAAAACAGTAAGCTGGAATCACGCTACCAGCGAAATCCTTAACAGCCTTATCATAAATGGTCTGGAATTGAATTCTTTTAATGAATATGACTATTCGCCCTATGATTGCTTTAATAAAACCGAAGAATTCGAACCTGGGAAGTACCGTATAATGCATCTGGGTAATAAAATTCCGATGGTCTATTCTATTGTTGCAACAAAAAAATAAGGCATAAAAAAACTCCAATTTCAGTAATAGTAATTGGAGTTTTTTTTATTTCTGTTTGATTAGTCGTTCATAGAAATCAGGAATTCCTCATTATTTCTGGTCTTCTTGAAACGGTCATTAATAAAGTCCATGGCTTCAACCGGATTCATATCAGACAGGTATTTTCTCATAATCCACATTCTTTGTATCGTTCCTTCGTCTAAAAGTAAGTCGTCTCTTCGGGTACTTGATGAAGTAAGGTCGATAGCCGGGAAAATACGCTTGTTGGCAATCTTTCTGTCCAACTGCAATTCCATGTTTCCGGTTCCTTTAAATTCTTCAAAAATAACCTCATCCATTTTAGAACCTGTTTCTGTCAGGGCAGTTGCGATAATACTCAAAGAACCGCCATTTTCAATATTTCTTGCCGCTCCAAAGAAACGTTTTGGTTTTTGCAAGGCATTCGCATCCACACCACCACTCAATACTTTTCCTGATGCGGGCTGAACTGTATTGTAAGCTCTTGCCAAACGGGTAATTGAATCCAGAAGGATAACCACGTCGTGACCGCATTCTACCAATCTTTTTGCTTTTTCCAAAACAATGTTGGCTACTTTTACGTGTCTGTCTGCAGGTTCATCAAAAGTTGAGGCAATTACTTCTCCCCTAACGCTTCGCTGCATGTCTGTTACCTCTTCAGGTCTTTCATCAATAAGCAAAACAATAAGATATACTTCCGGATGGTTTGCTGCTATGGTATTGGCGATATCTTTTAAAAGCATCGTTTTACCTGTTTTTGGCTGTGCCACAATCATTCCTCTTTGTCCTTTTCCTATTGGAGAGAACAAGTCGATAATTCTTGTAGAAATAGAGCTTTGTTTTCCGGCCAGATTAAATTTTTCATCTGGAAAAAGTGGCGTCAGGTGTTCAAAAGAAACACGGTCTCTCACAACCTGCGGGTCATGTCCGTTAATTTTTAATACTCTTACCAAAGGAAAATATTTCTCCCCTTCTTTTGGCGGACGTACAACTCCTTTTACAGTGTCACCGGTCTTTAATCCGAATAGTCGTATTTGAGATGTAGAAAGATAAATATCGTCAGGAGATGCTAAATAGTTATAATCAGAAGAACGCAAGAATCCATAACCGTCAGGCATCATTTCTAAAACACCCTCACTTTCAATTATACCGTCAAATTCAAAATCAGCATCTCTGAAATTGGCCTTTTTATTGTTCTTGAAATTCGGGGTTGCGTTGGGATTATTGTTTTGGTTTTGGTTTTGATTCGGATTTTGGTTTCCGTTACCGTTTTGATTTTGATTCTGTTTTTGGTTTGGGTTCTGCTTCTGATTTTGCTGTGGCTGCTGTTGTTTAGCCGTTTTTTCTAACCCTTTTTGAGAAGAAACCGATTCTACTTCAACCGGTTGTGGAGCCACTACCTCATTTGTATTTTTTTCTGCTGTTTCTTCTTTGGCAGCCTGAGGTTTCTCGAAATTATTTTTATTGAATCGTTGCTTTTTATCTTTTTGTGTTGGTGCTGCAACTGCATCCGGGCTTTTGGTTTCTGCCGTTTTAGCAGGATTTACGGGTTGTTTTGCAGCGGGTTTCTTTTTTTCCTGGATTGGCTGTTCGCTTACAGCTGTTGGTTCCGGTTCAGAAAAAAGGGTATTTGTATTTTCTACAGCAACTTTAGGTTTTTTCTCCGGGATTATCCTTGCCCTTTTAGGTTTGGCTTCAGTTTCAGCGGCCGGAGCAGGAATAACTTCAGGATTTGCTGCCTGATAATCCAAAATTTGATAAATCAGGGCTTCTTTTTTTACTCCGTTAATCTTTATTTTTTTAGTTGCTTTAGCAATATCCTGAAGCTCAGACAGCTTCATTTCTTTTAATACAGAAATATCAAACATGAATGTTTTTGAATTAATTGTTGGAATCTTTGAAAGAGTAGATGTGATTCTATTTTTTTTGAAAATGGATAATCCGCTAAATGAAGTGCTTACGGATTTCTTATGCAATAATACGAATAAATTTTAATCATGCAATAGTATTTATGAAAAAGAAAATATATTTTTGTGGGACAAATCAACAAATAAATGATTCAGAGAATCCAGACCATCTATCTACTGATTGCCTTTATTATTATGGGTATACTACCTTTTGTTTTTCCGTTGGAAACTTCTTCAACCGGTATAAAAACTTTTGCGGCAGACCATCTTGTGGATATGATTTTGTTTGGATTAAGTGCTGCTCTTTCACTGATTGCCATTTTTTTGTTTAAGAATAGACAATTGCAATTTGTCCTTGGCAGATTGAATATCATATTAAATTTAATTTTATTAGGATTATTTGTATATCATTCACTAAGCGTATCCGGAGAGGTGGCGACCTCTGAGAAGGGTATTGGGATGTTTCTACCTATTTTTTCTATCGTTTTTCTAGTGCTTGCAAACAAAGCCATAAAAAAGGATGAAGATCTCGTAAAATCTGTGGACCGATTGAGATAAACCTATAAACTTAGTTTTATTTAGTGCGTGAGAAAGCCCGAACTTTGTTCGGGCTTTTTTTGTAGTTCATCGATTTTTATCGCATTTCGCAAGGTTAAATTAATTTGTTGTGGTATTACTTCAAAAAATTTAAATTTGATAGACCTATTTTGCCATAAAATGGATACAGAAGAACTAATATATTCACGATTATGAAATTTTCATTAACAAAAAAACTGAATATCAATCTAAAAAGATCAGGTAATATTTTCCTTTAAACATACTTAATTAATAACCTATAAATCAGAAATTATGTCTCTATTTTTAAAAAATTATGGTATTAAAGAAGAAACCACGAATTTCAAAGTAACTTTTAAAATTCCAGACAATTGCGAGTATAGTACTTTTGTAGATCCTTATGAAACTAATGTCATTAATATCCAGCTAAAACCCTATGAAAAAGACCCGTCTTCTAATTTTGTAGAATATGTAGAATATTTCAGTACAATTAATGATTTCATCACAGTTGATTTTGAAATACCTGATCTGGAAGCTAAAAATTCTGGTCCAGTCCCAAAATGGCGTAGGAAGCCAAGACTTAGAATAGATGACATTAAATATTAAAGTATTCTAAAAAAATTAAGTTCTATCCAAAAAGATAATATTATGTCAGTCTTTTTGAGGCTGACATATATTTTATACGTAGATAAAAACCAAAATTATTTAAAGTTATTCAAACTTATTCTTAACTAACAATTAAGATATTATATCCCAAAAAATAACCTGATCTAAAATTACGGCCTCCCTAAAAAGCCAATAACGTCTGGAACTTTGCATACGTTGAACAATTTGAATTATTTTTTTGTAGTTCATCGATTTTTATCGCATTTCGCAAGGTTAAATTAATTTGTTGTGTTATTACTTCAAAAAAAAAGTTAAATTTGGTTAAGCCAATTACCCCATAAATGGACACAAAAATTAGAATATATCTCGCTGACGATCACCAGGTTCTCATTGACGGCATGCTTTCAATGCTGAAGACCAACCCTAAGTTTGAAGTCGCCGGATACTCGCTAAACGGCGAAAATCTGGTCGAAGATGTCGAAAAAAGTAAATCCGATGTCCTTGTCATGGATATTAATATGCCCATAAAAGACGGTATTGAGGTGCTTCGTGAATTCGCCACAAAAGGTTTTAGTTGTAAGGTTATCATACTTTCCAGCTATGATGATGTAAAAATCATAAAAGAAGTACTAAAACTAGGTGCTAACGGATATCTTAGCAAGCAAAGCGCCGGTGAAAATATTATTGAGGCCATCAATGTAGTCGCAAATGGAGAAGAATATTTTTCACAATCCATACGCGACCGGATTTTTGAATCATTTTCCAAAATACCACAACAGAGTTACATTAATGAAGCCATGCCGCTTTCCTCAATTACGGAAAGAGAACTGGAAGTACTCAAACTCATCACAATGGAATACAGCGGAACGCAAATTAGCGAAGAGCTGAATATCAGTACCAATACTGTAGAAACCCACCGCAAGAACCTAATCAAAAAACTTAATGTAAAAACAACCATCGGATTGGTCAAATACGCCTTAAAACATAACTTAATTAATTAATCTATAAATCAGAAACTATGTCATTATTCTTAAAAAACTACAGTATCGGAAAAGAAGATGATACTTTTAGAGTAGCTTTTCAAATCCCCATCAATTGCGAGTACACCACCTTTGTAGACCCTTATGACGTTAATATTATTGCCGTTACTTTAAAACCGTACGAGAAAGACCCATCGACTGAGTTTGTAGAATACTACGAATACTTTTCTTGTATAGAGAATGTTATCAATGTAGATTTTGAACTTCCTGATGGAAATAGTGGTGGAATTGGTGATGGAGACCCTGTAACAAAAAAACCAAGATTGAGAATAGATGACCTTAAAATGGACTAATTTCAAATTGCCATTTTGGACAATACTATTACTATTCATTTTATTTTCCCGATTTGCTACGGCTCAAAATAAAACTACAGACTCTTTATCCTATTATATTGAGAATAAAGACTACCTGAACGGTTTGAAATATTCAAGACAAAAGTCAAAGCTCTATCTGGAAAACAAAGATTATAAAAGGTATTGTGATGTCAGCCTCAAAAAGGCTGACATCTATTTTATGCTTAATGATAATCAAAAATCCTTCGAAACCTTATTCAAGGCCCTTAAAATTGCAGAAGACCATAATATTGTAGAGTCCCGAATAAAAATAATGGAAGATATAGGCCATCGTTATGCTTCTATTAGGGACTATAAAAAAGCAAAAAAATATTATGAAATATCTTTAAATTTAAGAAAAAGAAATAATCTTTTGAGTGATGATTTATTCGTCTATCAAAGACTTTATAAAGCTCTTTTTTATTTAGATTCAGATAGTGTTACATTTTACATGAATAAAATAATGAGAAGCGCGAAAAAGTCGGGAGATTTTTCAAGACTTTCATCAAGTTATAATAATTATTACACTTACTATTCCAATAAACAAAATTATGTGTTGGCAAAAAAGTATCTTGATAGTTGTGCTTTTTATGCCGAAAAAAGCAAAAGTACAGAACGTATTGTAACGAGCTTAAGTAATCTTGGCTACCATTCTCTTACTGTTGAAAAAAATTATAAAAAAGGTATCGAACAATATTTGAAAATATTGGAAATCAACCCTAGCGATACTATTTCACAAAATGTTAGTGATACATATCTAAACCTGTCATATGGTTATGAAATGATGGGCGACTATAAAAATGCTATCGACTACATGAATAAATATTTTCATGTTAACGAAACAATTTATGAAGATAATATCAAACGAGCCATTTCGGATGTAGAGACAAAATACAAGATTGAAAAAATCGAAAACGAGAATAAAGAAAAGCAACGACTGCTGGAAGAAAAGCAAAAAAACAACCAAAAAATAATCCTGATTTTTATCGCGCTTTTTGCTTTCAGTACTATCCTGTTCTATTTCTTCTACCAGAACTTAAAGTTGAAACAAAAAAACAGATTTATAGAACTGGACAGGCAGATTAAGCAAAATATCATCAATGCAACCATCGACGGACAGGAAATTGAACGAAAAAATATTGCCACCATACTTCACGATAGTATTAGTGCATTATTGTCTTCTGCCGGACTCCATCTTTCAGCCTATGCTGCTAAAAATCCCACAGAAAATTCTGAAGAAATCCAAAAGACCCGGGCTATTCTTAAGGAAGCACACGATAATGTCAGGGATTTATCGCATGAACTGATTCCGCCATTATTGGCCAAATTTGGACTGTTTCATGCTTTGCAGGACCTTTGTGAAAAAAACTCAAACTCCATACTTCAATTTGAATATTCGAGTTATGTTCCACAAGGAAGACGTTACAACGAAGAGTTTGAAATGCGGGTGTATTTTATTACTGCAGAACTTTTCAACAATATCATAAAGCACAGTAAAGCTTCTAAAGCCTATATTACGCTGGAAGAGAATAACAAACAGCTTCTGCTTACTATTGAAGACGATGGTAAAGGCTTTGACACCAGCAAGGAATTATTGAGTGACGGTTTTGGGCTTACACAAATCAAATCCAGAATCAAGCACTTAAAAGGCACTATTTCCATCAATTCAAAAATTAATGCCGGAACCTTGATTTACATCAAACTCCAAATTCCGAAATAAATCCTCTATGGCCTCTTCCCTATTTCAATTACTTCCAAATCTTTAATTTTATCTCCATCAATAACAAAACGAAGCATAGTTCTCACCTGATGGAAACCGGAAATACCACAGGCTCCAGGATTCATATGGAGCAGGTTTAATTTTTTATCAAACATTACTTTTAGAATGTGCGAGTGTCCTGTGATGAAAAGTTTTGGTGGATTTAAAGCAATTTCACTTTTAACAGCCGGACTATATTTTCCGGGATAGCCACCAATATGCGTAATCCAGACATCTACCTCTTCACACATGAACCGGTTGTTCAACGGGAATTCCATTCTTGCCTTATCACCGTCAATATTTCCAAAAACTGCACGTAGCGGTTTGTGTTTTTTTAAAGTATCTGTTACAATCAGGTCGCCAATATCTCCCGCATGCCACACTTCATCTGCCTGGTCGACATATTTTAAAATCGTGTCATCTATATGCCCATGAGTATCGGAAAGTAAAAGAATTTTTTTCATATGTCTTAAAAATTAGGCCGGATAAAATTACAAAGTTTCCGGAGTCCTGAATCTAAAAAACAAAACTCTTTTAGTTCATAACTTTAAGAAAAATTTGAAACCCTGCATTCTTACTCCTATAAAACTTATGACTATCTTTGTTTTTCAAAACTTTGGATTTACTTCACCTTGAGATATTTCATCGAATTTGCCTATAACGGCAAAAATTACCACGGCTGGCAACAACAACCTAACGCTCCTTCTGTGCAGGAAACGCTGGGCAAGGCTATTGCTGTCCTGCTTCGGAGCGATATTGAAATTACTGGTGCGGGAAGAACAGATACCGGCGTTCATGCCAAACAAATGTTTGCCCATTTTGATACGGAAATTTCTTTTGAGGCAACAATTTTAAAGAACAGGCTCAATTCATATCTACCCAAAGATATTGCCATTCTTAAAATCCATACTGTTGCGGATGATGCCCATGCCCGGTTTGATGCGGTGAAAAGAACTTACGAATATCATGTTACAACCGTAAAGGATGTCTTTGAAGAACCTTTAAGCTGGTACTGCCATCAGGCTCTTGATATGGAAAAAATGAACCAGGCCGCAAAAATTCTTTTCGAATTCAGCGATTTTCAGTGTTTTTCAAAAGTGAATACCGATGTAAAAACTTTCCAATGCAAAATCATGGAAGCCTATTGGAAGCAAGACGGGCATAAACTGGTCTTTACAATTGCTGCCGACCGTTTCCTACGAAATATGGTACGTGCCATTGTAGGAACATTAGTAGCTGTTGGCATGGGCAAGACAAGCCTGGAAGATTTCAGAAAAATAATCGAAAGTAAAAACCGAAATGAAGCCGGAGCTTCTGCCCCAGCCCAGGGTCTGTTTCTAACCAAAGTGGAATATCCTTATATTTGTGGCACTCAGCCGATTGACAAAAATTAGCCTCGAAAAAAGAAATGAAAGCATCTGATACCAAAATATTTAAACGAATAATGGAGTATACCAAACCGTACAAAACCCGGTATTACTGGGTTATTTTCTTTGCGGTTACTTTGTCGGTTTTTGCCGCGCTCCGTCCTTTTTTATTAAAACGTACCGTTGACAGTTACATACAACCGGAAGACGCTACCGGACTATTATACTTTATCTTATTAATGGCAGGGGCCTTGATTATTGAGGTCGTTTCGCAATTTTATTTCGTTTTCCTTGCCAATTGGCTCGGACAAGATATCATCAGAGATATCCGTGTAAAACTCTTCGGCCATATGATGAGTTTCAAAATGAAATATTTTGACAATGAGCCGGTCGGGAAACTGGTAACGCGTTCCGTTTTTGATATTGAATCCATTTCAAAAATCTTTAGTCAGGGGTTGTTTATGATTATAAGTGACCTGCTGAAAATGGTAGTCGTATTGCTTTTTATGTTCTACATGAACTGGAAACTTACTATTATTGTGATGTGCGCCATGCCGGTACTGGTTTATGCTACACGCGTTTTCCAGAAAAAAATGCAGGTGGCTTTTGAAGAAGTGAGAACGCAGATTGCTAACCTCAACACTTTTGTACAGGAACGTGTTACCGGAATGAAAATCGTACAGCTATTTTCGAGAGAAGATATCGAATATGAAAAATTCAAAGTAATCAACGACAAGCATAAAAAAGCCTGGATTAAAAACGTTTGGTACAACTCTATATTTTTCCCGATTGCAGATATTGTTTCGTCTATTTCTCTTGGCCTGGTTGTTTGGTATGGTGGAATGAACATCGTAGCAGCAAACGGAACGACGACCTTTGGAGATTTATTCTCTTATACTATGTTTATCGGGATGCTTTACAATCCTTTACGCCAGATTGCGGATAAATTCAATGAAATGCAGATGGGTATGATTGCTGCGAACCGTGTTTTTGAAGTTTTGGATATGGAAGGACATATTCAGGATAAAGGAAAAGTTACGGCTCCTACTTTTAAAGGCAATATCGATTTTAAAAATGTACATTTCAGCTATACCGGTAAAGAAGAAGTTCTGAAAGGCATCAATATTCATGTCAAAGAAGGAGAAACTATTGCTATCGTTGGAGCTACCGGAGCAGGAAAATCGACAATTATAAACCTGCTGAACCGTTTTTATGAAATTAACGGAGGTGAAATACTGATTGACGGTACCAATATAAAAGATTTTACTTTAAAAAGCCTTAGAAACCAGATTGCCGTGGTGCTTCAGGATGTATTTCTTTTTGCCGATACGATTCACAACAATATTACCCTTGAGCATCCGGATATTTCAAGAGAAGATGTCATCCGTGCTGCAAAAGAAATTGGCGTGCATGATTTTATAATGACATTGCCGCATGGTTATGATTATAATGTAAAAGAACGTGGTGTAATGCTTTCTTCCGGACAGCGACAGCTTATTGCTTTCTTAAGGGCTTTTGTAAGCAATCCGAGTATACTGATTCTTGATGAGGCTACTTCGTCTATTGATTCCTATTCTGAAGAATTGATTCAAAAGGCTACGGAAACCATTACGAAAGGCAGAACTTCAATTGTGATTGCCCACCGATTGGCAACTATTGTGAATGCCGATAAGATTATTGTCATGGAAAAAGGAAAAGTAGTAGAACAGGGAACACATTACGAGCTGATTAACAAGGCAGAAGGTTATTACAAAAACCTATACTACTCACAGTTTGCAGTAGAGAGCTAATACCCAACTCATGAAATTATTCTTCAAACTTCTTTTTATTGTCATTATTCTTGAAATAGTTATTGGTATTTCCTGTACTTATATCATTCAGGAGTCTTCAAGCAGGTTCTTAGTCAATCTCTCCAATCTGATTATTATTTTTCTCAGTTTTCCGATTTATCTGATTGACAAAACCTATCCGTTTTATGCTGTTGGCTCCGAGGGTTTCGGGTTTATGCTCGTGTTCATAAATGTTACGCTACAAACTCTGGCTTTGTATGCTTTTATAAGAATTGTGACAAAAAAGAAAAATTGATACTAACAGCAGTTGTGGAAACTTTGCAAGAGCGAAACTTTTCCATAACCAAATAATTAATTATTTTCGTACTCTTAAATAACAAGAAAAAATTATACTCTAATGAAATACGATATCATTGTTTTAGGAAGCGGTCCCGGAGGTTATGTAACAGCCATCAGAGCAGCGCAATTAGGCTTTAAAGTCGCCATTATCGAAAAAGAAAACCTTGGCGGTATCTGCTTGAACTGGGGATGTATTCCAACTAAGGCATTATTAAAATCAGCACAGGTTTTTGATTACCTAAAACATGCTTCTGACTACGGTTTGACTGTTGAAAAATTTGACAAGGATTTTAATGCTGTCATTTCACGTTCGCGTGGTGTTGCTGACGGAATGAGCAAAGGCATCCAGTTCCTGATGAAGAAAAACAAGATTGATGTTATTGAAGGTACCGGAAAAGTAAAACCTGGAAAAAAGATTGATGTTGTTGGAAAAGACGGAAAAACGACAGAATATTCTGCAGACCATATTATCATTGCTACCGGAGCACGTTCCCGCGAATTGCCAAACCTTCCTCAAGATGGTAAAAAAGTAATTGGCTACCGTCAGGCTATGTCATTGTCTGAGCAACCAAAATCAATGATTGTTGTTGGTTCAGGAGCTATTGGAGTTGAGTTTGCACATTTCTACAATGCTATGGGAACTGAAGTTACCATTGTTGAGTTTATGCCAAACATTGTTCCGGTTGAGGACGAAGATATCTCAAAACAATTTGAGCGTTCTTTGAAAAAAGCCGGTATCAAGATTATGACAAATGCTTCTGTTGAAAAAGTAGATACTTCCGGAAATGGCGTAAAAGCTACCGTAAAAACTTCAAAAGGAGAAGAAATCCTTGAGGCTGATATTGTGCTTTCTGCTGTTGGAATTAAATCAAACATTGAAAACATAGGACTTGAAGAAGTTGGAATCGCAACAGACAGAGATAAAATTGTAGTGAACCCTTACTACCAAACCAACATTCCTGGCTATTATGCTATTGGTGATGTAGTTCCTGGTCAGGCATTGGCACACGTAGCTTCAGCTGAAGGAATTCTTTGTGTTGAAAAAATTGCCGGCCTTCACGTAGAGCCAATCGATTATGGAAATGTTCCTGGTTGTACGTATGCTACACCTGAAATCGCTTCTGTTGGTTTAACAGAAAAACAGGCACGTGAAAAAGGTTACGAATTGAAAATTGGTAAGTTTCCTTTCTCTGCTTCAGGTAAGGCAAAAGCTGCCGGAACTCCTGATGGTTTCGTAAAAGTTATTTTTGATGCTAAATATGGAGAATGGTTAGGATGCCACATGATTGGTTCCGGTGTAACTGATATGATTGCTGAAGCAGTTGTTGCCAGAAAATTAGAAACTACAGGCCATGAAATCATCAAGTCTATCCACCCTCACCCAACTATGAGCGAGGCAATTATGGAAGCTGCAGCTGATGCTTATGGTGAAGTGATACATTTGTAGGATTTTTGATTTGAGATTTTAGATTTAGATAATAAAAAAACCGTTTTGGATTTCAAAACGGTTTTTTTTATGAATTTGTTTTCTGATTTCTGAGTACTGCCTACTGCTTACTGCCTACTGCTTCACTTAATAAAGCAAAAAGTTTATACCCACATTAAGGGAGCTTCTGGCGTTCATAATAGTATCATCATAATCATTATATTTAAATAGCTCTGCCATACCACCCTGTCCTTCATATTCGATAAAAACTTTAAACTTGTCTGATACCGGAATTTTTACACCAAGTCCAAAGGCAAGTCCGCCATCTACCTTATTAAAACTTTCCTTGATGTCAGAATCAAACCTTGTTTCTTTGGCATTCATTAAAAAGCCTATGTAAGGGCCAAAGTTCAGGTACCAGTTCTTTCTGTTACCAAAATGCCAGCTGGCCATTAAAGGAACCGTAAGATAATCTAAATTAATATCTGTACTCGCATAACGAACTACAGGGTCAAATTGGTCAGAAACCTGAATAAGGTCATTATCCCATCCTTTTCTGTCGTATATTAATTTTGCTTTAAGACTCCAGCTATTAGAAAAGTAATAATCGGCTGAAGCTCCAAAATTAAAACCTATGCTTGGGTCAGCAGAATCATATCCTGTACTCGCATTAGATGAATTTAAGCCAGCGTTAAGCCCGATTTCTATTTTTCCTTTATTTTGTGCGGAGGAAGTAACGATAAAGCCCAAAATGGCCATCGAAGTAATTATTACTCGTTTCATAAAGTTTGTTTTTACACAAACTTAGAGAAATAATTAGAATCTGGTGTTAAAGATTTGAGATTTTGGATTTTAGATTTCAGATTGAAGATTTTGGACTTCGTAAATAAAAAATTTTATAATCCTGTAATCTGTGGTAAAAAATAAGATTTCAGATTTGGTTTTTAACAATATTAAACTGTTTTTAAGGCTTCAATCAGCAAGTCTATGTCTTCCTGCGTATTAAAATGACTAAATGAAATTCTTAGGCTAGGTTTTTTCAAATCTTCTTCAGAAAGCATTTCTTTTAATACATGTGATGGTTTGATACTTCCCGATTGACAGGCACTACCTCTGGAAACAGCTATCCCTTTCATATCAAGATTAAAAAGAATCATAGCGGTCTTTTCATCAGAAAATGGCAATAAAACATTGATGATGTTATAGAAACCTTCCGGGTTTCCATTTATTTTAAAATCCGGAAAATTAGTTTGCAGCTTCTCTACAAAATAATCTTTTAGGTCTTGGATTTGCCTTCTTTCTGCCTCTAAATTTACATAGGAAATCTCCAGTGCTTTTGCCATACCGGCAATATTATGTACGCCTTCTGTTCCGGCGCGAAGTCCTTTTTCCTGTTCGCCTCCAAAAATCATTGGGTTTATGCCCGGATTTTTTCTTATAAAAGCAAAACCTATACCTTTTGGCCCATGAAATTTATGGGCGCTGGCAACAATAAAATCAACTTCTGCTTTTTGAAGGTCAATTTCTGTCTTGCCAACAGACTGTACCGTATCTGAATGAAAAAGTGCATTGTATTGCTTACACAACCGGGCTACTTTTTCTATATCTAAAACAGTTCCTGTTTCATTGTTTACATGCATCAAGGTAACCAACGTGGGCTTATCCTGAGAAAGCAATTCTACCAAATTATTGATGTCTGCCTCTCCTTTTGAATTCAGATTGACAAAGTCTACTTCAACGCCATATTCTGTCTGTAAGGCCAAAACCGTATTAAGTACTGCATGATGCTCAATCTTGCTCGTGATAATTCTTTTTACTTTTAAATCTTTTATTGCCGAACGGAGAATCCAGTTATTTGCTTCTGTACCTCCGGAAGTAAAAATTATTTCCTGTGCTGATGCGTTCAATTGCTTTGCAATCAATTTTCTTGACGATTCCAATATGTTTTTAGCCGACCTGCCAAAACTGTGTGTTGAAGACGGATTTCCATATTCTTCCTGCAGGACATGCGTTATTTCCTGAATAACTTCAGGTCGTAGCGCTGTTGTAGAAGCATTATCAAGATAAACTTTTTTCATGATGCAAAAATCGGGATATAAAATGAATTATACATCTTTAGGCTGTAGTTCTTTTGTTTTCGGTTTAAAGATGTGCTTGCTGTTAAAAATAATAATCGACAGTAGTATTAAGGAATAGGCAATAATCTGGAACGTCGTAATTTCTTCCTTGTAATAAAAAATGGCAAGGAAAAAATTAATCAGCGGATTGATATAAAGCAATATTCCGACTGTTGACGAATTGACTCCTTTCAGTGCGTATAAATTCAGGAATAGCGGAATAATAGTAAACAAAACCACTATGATAACCAGATAAAAGTAAAAATTAAAGGCCGTTGGTACTTCTGAACTATAAAACGGATAGAAAGGCAATAGGATAATTGCTGTGGTTGTCAGTTGTAATGTAAGCAGTAAAAATTTGTCAATTGCTGTATTTTTTCTTTGTGAAACCAGATACAAAGCATAGGTAGCAGCTACTATCAGGCTGTAAAAAATATCCATAAAATGATTAAACGACAACAGAACACAGCTAAAAATACTCAAGCCTACCGCTGTCCATTGCCATTTGTTTAGTTTTTCCTTCAGTATAAAATAGGCAAAAACGGTGGTGAGTATCGGACAAACCAGATAGGCAAAAGATGCAGCCTTGACACTCACGTGGTTCATGACATAGATAAAGAAAAACCAGTTGGCAGACAACAGCAAAGAACCTCCCAAAGTCAGGAGTACGACATTTCTCTTTTGGGTTGCCGACATCAGCCTGAAATTTTCCTTTGTTTCCTTTAAAGTCTTTTTTCTAAAAAGGAGATTGATTCCCATCATGAGAACGACACATAGGAATACCCTGTAAAATAGAATGTCCAGTGATGGATATAGGTGTAACGGCTTTAAAGCCAAACTAAAGAATCCCCAGATTACAAAAGCTGTAATGGCTGCCAGATAATATTTTGAAAGTCTCATGAGAAGTAAAAATCCGAAGCAAATGTAGGAAATACAATCTGCTTCGGATTCGTTATTATGAATTCATTAAGAATAAATTAATGGGCTCCTTCGGCTTCAATGGCGTCGACGTCAATATTCTGCCTCTTCAGTATTCCTTTTACGGCTATCGCAAAGAATGTAAGGTAGGAGAAACAGATTACCGGTATTACATACGAAGCGTGTATTCCGATAATATCTGATAATTTTCCTTGAATTGGCGGGATAATTCCTCCTCCTAAAATCATCATTACCAGGAAAGCCGACCCTTGAGCTGTGTATTTTCCAAGACCCGTAATTGATAATGTAAAGATAGACGGCCACATAATACTACAAGCCAAACCTCCTGCAAGGAAAGCGTAGATTGCAACGGTTCCCGTAGAGAACAATCCAATCAGCATGGCAGTAACACCCATTAGTCCAAATAAGATTAATGTTCTGGCCGGTTTGTTCTTGCTTAGGAAGAAAACCAAAACCTGCAATAACACACAGATTACATAATAGTATAGTGAGGTCATATCTTGCTGCGCCAATGTATTTACGCCAATAATAACCGAAAAGGCTATCAATGGAACAATAATAAGGGCTAGTTTTCTTTTGCTTGCAGACAGGTTAAAAACACTGATAGCTCCTGCCCAACGGCCAATCATCAAACTTCCCCAGTACATTGAGATATAAGGTGCGATTTCCGATGATTGGAAACTTCCAAATTCAGGCAGTTTCAATAGTTCTCCCAGGTTACTTCCTACAGCAACCTCAACTCCTACATAGGTGAAAATAGCCAGCATTCCTAAAACCAACTGCGGGTATTTCATGGCACCCCAGCCTTCGTTTTTCTTTTGTGCGCTTCGGTTTGCGAATAAAAGCCCGCCCACGATTACCAATAAAGCGCCAGACAGCCAATACATTCTGTATTTTTCAAGCGGGTGTCTGATTTCCTGAATTTCTTTATGCTGTGGTTCAACACTCAATTCCAATACTTTGATTTCGCTTTTGATTGATTCGGAAGCTGTATTTTTTTCTTCTTCAGTAAGCACTTTATCTTTTTTAATCTTTACCAGATTATCGCTTAATTTTTTGATGTCTTTCGTTATAGGTTCGATTGACTTTTCAATTTCAACTATCTTTTTTGCTTCCGGTGAATTATAGCTGTTGAAAACGGGCGCAAACATTATGGCCAAAAGACCCGTCATGACAATTAAAGTAGTCATCGCTTTATTTGCTTTTTCCATTGGCTCGTCCGAAATTCCGGATGGAAGTTTTTTCGAGAAGAAGAAAACGCTTGCTGCTATCAAGAATAAGATTCCCACTCCTACATATAACAGGATTACTTTATCCAAACCTAATCCTTTAATCTGTTCATCACTTACTGCTGCTGCCGTTCCAAACAAAGCAAAACCAACAACAATTGGCCCGATTGTCGTTCCGAAAGAGTTAATACCACCTGCAAGGTTTTGACGGCTGGTACCCGTTTTCGGGTCACCCAATAAAACAGCAAATGGGTTTGCTGCTGTTTGCTGCAATGAGAATCCTAAGGCAACTATAAACAAACCTACCAACATTCCTGCATATACATTCGCTTCTACCGCAACAATCATGGCTCCGGCTCCTAAGGCAGAAAATAGCAATCCGTAAACAATACTTCTTTTATATCCCCATTTGCCAACCAGGTCTTTTCCGTTCACGGCTCCGAAAATAAAAAGCAGCAACGCTCCCAGATAATATGCAGTATAGAAAGCAAAATCAATCAGCTGTGATTGAAACTGGTCTAACGAAAAATAGTTTTTACAGAAAGGAATAAAAATGCTGTTTCCGGCAGCAATAAATCCCCAGAAGAAAAATACTGTAATCAGCGTATACAGCGCAGGATAATTTGTTTTAGTTTCTGAACTCATTTATTAAGATAGTTTAGTTAAAGCAATAAAAAATAGGATTCTATTTAATAAAAACAATTAATTTTTGATAAATATACATTTATATGAAAACACCTTGCAACAGATTACGATTTAGTTATTAACGAAAACGATTTCTTAAGTCGTTTTTTAATCAAAATACAACGTTTGCGTAATCTTTTTCACAAAGTTTTTTTTATTCTGATTTTTTTATTTCGGATTTAGGACCTATCCCGTTACTGTTGAAAGCTTCAATCTGAAAATAATAGGCATCAGAACGGTCTAATCCGCTGAAATAGTATTCATTTTTGCCATATACCATTATTGAACCGTACAGTTTTTCAGGCGATTTTCCGAAATAAATGACATATCCATCTGCATTAGGCTCCTGTTGCCATTTGAACCAGACACTTCTTCGCTCTCCTTTTTTTCTGGCTTCGGCACGTAACGGAGCAAAGTTTTGTACTGCATCTGGCTTCTGCCCTGCTCCTTTTCCAAATATCCTGAAACCGCTGATGGCAAATTTCCCTGTTGGCATTTGGATGTTTTCTACTTTTAAATACCGTGCAGTAATTGGCTTTTCCAATTCCATATAATCATGGGGCACGTCTTTAGTATTTTTGCTTTTATCGACAGCTATTTTCCAGTTTTTACCATCATTTGAAGAATAGATAATGTACTTATGCCCTGTTGTAGTTTCCGGTTTGCCCATCAGTTCCACATCCTGGTCTGCAAAGTTGATTTGTATGGCATGAATTGTCGATTTTTCTCCCAAATCAGAAATCAGGTATTCGCCTTTAGCACCCGTTTTAGCAGACCAATACGTCTTGATGTCTTCGTCATTACTAAAATTAGGCTGAAAACCTCCCAGGGTAGAAGAAACCTGAACCGGTTTATTGTAATTTAAAAGCATCCATCCTGAAAAGCTTTCCTGTAAATGGTTCTTTTTCTGTGAAGGAAGAAAAGTCGGATAATCGCCATAAGCCGTATTGGAATATAATATTCCATCTTCATCAAAACCGGCGGGCCAGATTCCTATTCGTCTTTCAAAATTATTCTTTGTTGAAATTACAATTGTAGATACGTGCCAATAGTCATTATTGATGTCCTGATAGGTAGCTCCGTGCCCTGCTCCTCTTGCAAATCCTCCGGGTTTATAGGAAAACGGATTATGGGATTGGTATTCAAAAGGTCCTAACGGATTTGACCCTACATAAACGCCATCTGCATAACCGCTAAATTCGGTTCCGGGTGCTCCGTATTGCAGATAGTACCTGTTTTTGTATTTGGTCATAAAAGCACCTTCAGTAAAAGGCTGTAAGAAAGTATTGTCGTTGTGTTCGCCAAACCGTTCCCAGCCATGTTCGTCGTCATTGAGTGCCAAAACCGGAATACGTTCGCCTTCGGGTTGAAAGGTTTTACGGTTTAACTTCACACCATACAGCGGATACAGATTACTGGAACCGTAATACATATAGACTTCATCTTTTTCTTTGTCCCAGAAGATTTGCGGGTCCCATGCAGCTGCTTCCGATTTATGAACGAGTTCTTTCCAATCGTCTGTTTTTGGATTTTTGCTCATCCATAGCGGAAAATCCTTAGTATGCGTCGAACCGATTACTAATAGCGTATCATTTACAAATGATAGCGATGGCGCACAGAGTTCGTCATAAACCTTATGTTCCGGGCGGAGGAATTTTCTGGATATGAATTTCCAGTTGAGCATATCGGAACTATGCCAATAGCCCCATTGATTGGTCGAAAACAGATAATATTCGCCTTTAAAGTTGGTGATTACCGGGTCTGCTGTTGCGCGATGTTTTCCTTGTGTTACAAAATTTGGAATCGGGCAATATCCGTAATCAATATTAATTGGATTGCAATAGGTTTTTTGTTGCGAGAAACCTTGCCCCGAAAGGAGCAAGATTCCTGCAAGACTTACTATTTTTGTTACTTTCTTTAAATTTTGTCTTTTAAAAAAAATCATTGTTATTGTTTACTTTACCGGAAAAATACTGATAGCTATTCCGCCACCAGCAGCCAGATTTAGCTTTAACTTACTTTTTGAAGTCACTTCAATTGTCTTGATTTCATAATTGATTGGGTTTTTCTCCCAGTGTGCTGTCTTTCCGTCCTGATAAATAATGGCTTTATATTTTTTTCCCGGAGTTAAAAAATCGAGTGGAATTGTGGTATTTCTAGGGTTTTCGTCTGTAATTGCACCCACAAACCAGTTTTCACTTCCTTTGGCTTTTCTGGCAACCGTTAAATAATCGCCCGGTTCTGCTTCCAGATATTTGCTTTCATCCCAATCTGCTGCAACATCCTTGATGAATTGGAAAGCGTCAGCATATCTTTCATAATTCTCAGGCAGGTCACAAGCCATTTGCAATGGAGAATACATCGTAACATAGAGGGCCAGTTGTTTGGCAAGTGTAGTATGTACCTGTTCTGTCTTACTTGCATCGTAATGGCTCATCTTGATTTCGAAAACACCCGGCGTATAATCCATCGGTCCTCCTAAAAGTCGTGTAAAAGGAAGAATGGTTTCATGTGTTGGCGGATTTCCGTTACTCCATCCGTTGAATTCGTTTCCTCTTGCCGCTTCGGCAGCAATATAGTTTGGCCATGTTCTGCTTACACCTGTTGGACGTGATGATTCGTGAGAATTGACCATAATTTTATATTCTGCCGCTCTTTGCGGAACATAATTGAAATGGTTGACCATACTCTGACCGTCGTGAAATTCTCCTCTTGGAATAATTTTCCCGACATAACCTGTTTTAACTGCCGGATAACCGTATTTTTTCATTACGTTCAATGCTCTGTCCAAACGTCTTTCATAATTGGCAACAGAACCTGAAGTTTCGTGATGCATAATCATCTTTACATTTTTCGACTTTGCATAGTCACTGATTTGCTGTATGTCGAAATCCGGATAGGGGGTCACAAAGTCAAAAACTTCTTCTTTCCAGTTTCCAAACCAGTCTTCCCAACCTACATTCCAGCCTTCAACCAATACGCCATCAAAACCGTGTTTTGCAGCAAAATCAATATAGCGTTTTGTGTTTTCTGTGGTTGCTCCGTGCGGCTTTTTGCCTACGCTTTTTTGAGATGCATCTTGTGTACCGCTCAAATCCCAGGTTGAAACACCAACGTGCATTTCCCACCAAACCCCTACATATTTCATAGGTTTAATCCATGAGGTGTCTTCTATTCTGGATGGTTCGTTCAGGTTTAGAATCATTTTAGAGCCTACAATATCTCTGGCATCATCGCTTACTATAATCGTGCGCCATGGAGAAACAGCCGGAGCCTGGAGATATGCTTTATCACCTATTGCGTTAGGTACTAAATGTGATTTTATTTTAAAGTTTGAAGTATTGACATCCAGGTGCATTACCGGATAATTCACTACAGCAGCTTCAAAAATATTAAGATAAAGACCCTCTGCCGATTTCATCATCAATGGCGACTGTACGACATAACGGCCACCAATAGATTTTACGGCAATACCATTGTTCAGGTTTAATTTGTCGTTATCAATTTCTGATAATTTTGTCTCATTGTATACGTATTCCTGGCTGTCATAATCGCCCGGAATCCAGAATGTCTTATGGTTTCCTGCCAGATTAAATTCTGTTTTTTCATCAGAAATGATAAAATAATTCAGCTTGTCCTGTTTTGGAAATTCATACCTGAAAGCAACACCTTCGTCGTATACTTTGAAAACGATATCCAGCTTTCTTCCCGTAGCTTTCTGTACGAGTGAAAAAACAGCCTGATTGTATATATTGCGGATAACAGATTGTTCTCCTAATACCGGTTTCCAACTTTCATCAACGCTTTTGTTTTGTGTATTTGTTATTTCAAATCCTGTTTCCAATGCTTCTGTCTCTTTTAAAGCAATCCCTAACAAACTTTCTTTTATGACAGGTTTGTTTTTATAGTTTACGGAATAGGACGGGCGACCTTCGGCAGTTAGTTTAAAGGTTACTGCAATTTCTTTGGATGGAGACTGGACTGTCTGAGCGTTTAAAAATCCCGTCAATACGAGAAGGCACAGGGTAAAGATGTTTTTCATATTATATAAATTTCGCTAAAGGTAGCTAATCGGATTTAGAAAAAAGCCCTTTAGAGAAACCTAAAGGGCCTTTTAAAACTCACAAAAAAAATTATTTAACTAACTCAAACTCCAATTTCATGTCTGTCGCTGATGTACCGCCAACAAAGATTTCAAAATCTCCCGGCTCTGCGGCAAACTGCATATCTATTCCGTAGAACTTCAAATCTTCGGAAGAAATTTCGAATTCAACAGTCTTCTTCTCTCCTTTTTTCAAGAGAATTTTCTGGAAACCTTTTAGTTCTTTTACCGGTCTGGTTACAGACCCGACTTTATCCCGGATATAGAGCTGAACTACTTCTTCTCCATCATAATTTCCTGTATTGGCAACTTCAACTGTAGCTTTTAATTTTTGATTGAAGTTGATTTTGGTAGCAGATAGCTTAAAATTAGAATAGGTAAATTTTGTATAGCTTAGTCCATAACCAAATTCATACAAAGGTGAATTGTCAACATCAATATAGCGTGATTTATATTTTTGCTCATTGTCTGCTTTTCCTAAATAAGGGCGTCCGGTGTTTTTATGATTGTAATACAATGGAATCTGCCCTACATTTCTAGGAAAAGTCATTGGCAATTTTCCGCTTGGGTTATTGATTCCGTAAAGCGTCTGTGCAATAGCATCGCCTCCTCTTGTTCCAGGCCACCAGGCTTCAAGAATTGCATCCATGTTTTGGTCTTCCCATTCTAATGTTAGCGGTCTTCCATTCAGCAATACTAAAACGATAGGTTTGCCCAGTTTTTTCAATTCTGCCAAAAATTCTTTCTGTATTCCAGGCAGGTCTATATTGGTACGTGAAGCGGCTTCTCCTGTCATGTTTTCGAATTCGCCCATTACTGCAACGATAACATCTGCTTTTTTAGCATTGTCAATGGCAGCCTGCATCATGTCTCTTTTCTTATCCAGAATTTCCACTCCTTTTGCAAAACTGATTTTGCTTTTGTCTGTGATAATTTTATTTACTCCTTCTTCAACACTAACAGCAAATCCGTGTCTGTCGCCTGATGCTGCCCAGGAACCAATAATATTATATTCATCGCTGATTAGCGGCCCAACAAAGGCTACTTTCTGTTCTTTTTTCAGCGGTAGCGTATGATTGCTGTTTTTGAGCAGTACCAATGATTTGTTAGCCACATCTAAAGCGGCCTCCAGATATTCTTTTTTATAGGTGACTTCTTTCTCTCTTTTGGCATCATTATATCGGTAAGGGTCTTCAAACAGGCCTAAATCGTATTTTGCTTCTAAAATTCTTCGGCAGGCATCATTTATCTGCGCCTCGGTAACTTTTCCTTCAGACAATGATTTTTTAAGGTTCTTCATGTAGATTCCTCCAACCATATCCATGTCAACACCCGCGTTTAATGCCAATTCGCCCGCATGTTTTTCATCTTTTGCATAGCCGTGAGGTATCATTTCGTTCATTCCGGTATAATCGGTTACAACAAAACCGTCAAATTTCCATTCGTCTTTCAATATTCCGTTAACCAGAAATTTATTTCCGGTGGCCGGAACTCCAGAAATTTCATTAAAAGAGGTCATAAAAGTTCTTACTCCTGCATCAACCGTAGCCTTAAATGGCGGCAGATAAACTTCTCTTAGCATTCTTTCTGACATATCAACCGTATTGTAATCACGTCCTGCCTCTGCAGCTCCATAAGCCGCAAAGTGTTTTGTACATGCCAAAATAGTGTTGATGGCTGAAAGGTCATTCCCCTGATAACCTCTTACACGAGCCATCGCTAATTTAGAACCCAGATAGGTATCTTCTCCGGCACCTTCTGATACCCTACCCCAACGTGGGTCACGGGAAATATCTACCATTGGTGAAAAAGTCCAGTGAACGCCTCCTGCGGCAGCTTCTGCAGCAGAAATTTTGGCTGCCAATTCCACAGCATTCAAATCCCAAGTAGCTGATTCACCAAGAGTAATTGGGAAAATAGTTTTATAGCCATGGATAACATCATATCCAAAAAGTAACGGAATTTTCAATCTTGAATTATCGAGATTCATCTTTTGAAGTTCGGCTGTATATTTTACGGTAGTCGCATTCAATATAGAACCTACATTCCCTTTTTTGATTTGTTCGATAAAATTATCTCCGGCGGCTGGTCCGGTTATGGTTCCATCTGCCGTAAACTGTACAAGCTGGCCAATTTTTTCATCAATTGTCATTTTAGCCATCAGCTCTGAAACAAATTCTTTTTTGGGCTTAATTGCGCTCTTCTTTTTGTCCTTTTGGGCATTAGCTGTAAGCGAACCTGCTAATAATAATAGTACTACTGTTTTAAATTTCATTATGATATTTATTTAGGGAAATTTGTTTATTGCTTCTGCTGTTCCAGCATCCAGTCATAAATTTCTTTGTTGTCATATACTCTGCTCCAACTGTCGTGATTGGCATCATCGAAAATGGTCAGATGAATGTCTTTGCTACATGTTTTTAGTTTTTTGTAGATGGCTATCGAATAATTCACATCTACAACATCATCTACCAGTCCATGGAAAATACGTGTTGGAATATCCTTAATCTTGCAATTTTCCATCATAGGCACCCTGTCAACAAATCCTGCAATGGGCACCAGTGCGGCAAACATTTCGGGATGAGCAAAGGCCAGATTCCAGGCTCCCCAGGCTCCCATACTCAAACCTGTAAGATAAATTCTGTTGGAATCTATATTGTTTTCTTTTTGGATTTTTTGTATCAATTTATATAAGACTTCTGCGTTCCAATATTCATTGTCAGGACATTGTGGCGCGAGAACGTAACTATCCAATTCATTATTTTTCAGGTATTTGAAAGGGCCGTGCATTTTAACCTTTTCAATATCTGAACCTCGTTCTCCTGAACCGTGGAGAAAGACCATGAGCGGTTTCTTTCCTTTTGTATTTTTGGGGATATGCAGGGCATAATTTAATTCGCTTTTTTGGGTAATTTCGACAGAAATTGCTCCGGTAATGTCTTTTTGAGCAAAAGAAATACCGGACACCAATAACCCCAATAAAGCCAGTTTTATTTTCATTTTAAAATCCGTGTTGTCCGGAATGGAATCCAAGATTTACCAAACCTTGTCGCACTTCCGGTGCATTCATAAATAAACTCCAAAGCAATCCTGAACGGTAGTTCTCCAGCATAACCACCATTGGCCCCTGGTCAATTGCCAGATATCTGTTAGCTGTCCATCCGTAATGCTTGCTGTGGGCATCGTAAAAACCTGCCGGACCCCATAACTGTCCGCTGTAGTTTTCATAAAAATTGCGCATCGCTGCTAATGATTCTGTTGGAGTATACACTATAGAACTTATAGCTGCCGTAGGCGATACGATTCCTAAATCGTTGCTTGGCATATGTGCGTTATAGCCAATACTTCCATCGGGATTTCTGGAATAGGAAGCTGTTAATCCCCAATAATTCGGGCCATATCCTGCAAAATTCCCAGGATTTTCAACACAATATTTATAATTGATTTTTGAATGATTGACATTGACATCCCAATAATTAGCATATTGGTCTGTTAGCTGTCTCGGGTCTAAGCCCAAATAAGAATAGTGTGCCCAGAACAAAGGTCCTCCGGCCTGTTCAGCACCATTATGCTTTAGTAATAAAGGAATTCCATATTTTGTTGCAGACGAAACGATTCCTCCGTTTCTTGCCCATCCTTTATGATAAGCCTCCGGAGTTATGCCATGTGTTGGCGACGCACTTGCAAGAACATAAGTAATCAGGCATTCATTATAACCTTCCAAAGGAAAGTTCATTTCCCATGCATAATCAGGCGACCAGTGCCAATACAAAACATTCTGGTTGTTTCTGTACCAATTCCAATCAACACCTTTCCATAAATTGTCGAATTTCTGTGCCAGGGCTTTTTCTTCGGCGGTACCATCTTTGAAAAATTCGCGTACGCAAATCATTCCCTGACATAAAAAAGCTGTTTCTACCAAATCACCACCATTGTCTTTTTGTCCAAAAGGCTTTACTCTGCCCGTAGTTCCATCCATCCAATGAGGCCATGCTCCGTAAAAACGGTCGGCACTGGCAAGAAAATCTGCAATTGTATTCAATCGGGATACGGCTTCACTTCTGGAAACATAGTTTCTGGAAGTTGCTGCAATTATTGACATCAGTCCAAAACCGGAACCTCCTGTGGTAACAATATTGGAATCATTTTCCGGATAATTACCATCCGGATGGTATCTTTCCCTTGCCAATTTTGAGTTTGGCTCGGCAAAATCCCAGAAATATTTAAATGTCTGTTTTTCAACCGCATCTACTAATTGTTCATCAGTCAACGGTGTTGGGGTTGCAGGTGTGGACGAATCGTCTCCTTTTGGAGACGATTCGTTTGAACCACAACTTGCAAATATTAGAAATATAAAAAATAGGTATTTCATCAATAGAGTTTATTACCAGTTCGGGTTTTGGCCCAAACCTGGTGTTTGTATTAATTGACCATTCGGGATTGGGAAAAGCTCGTGTTTGCCTACTTCAAAAGGTTTTCCATTGGCTTGCATGGCTTGTGCTGCCTGTCCGGTTCTAACCAGGTCAAACCACCTGTCGTGTTCAAAAGCCAGTTCCAGCCTTCTTTCTTTCCAAATCAGGTTTCTTAATAAAGTCTGGTCTGTTGTAGTTATTTCTCCAAGGTTTACTCTGTCACGAACTTCTTTCAACGAAGACAATGCTACGCTTGAGTTCCCCAGTTCATTTGCAGCTTCTGCACGAATTAAATAAATTTCTGCAAGTCGCAATACCCTGATGTTTTTATCACCATCTCCTGCACCTGCATTGGCACTGGAATAAGCTTTTTCATTATACATTGGGTTTTCTACGGCAGTGCTTACTACACGCCCGTCATACATTGTTTCACCTCTGAAGATGATAGTCGCGTCTCTTCTGATAACATCGCCTTCAGCATTATAGGCATCTAAAAGATTCTGTGATGGCGTATTGAATCCCCATCCCCAACCGCTTGGTCCTCTCGCACCTTGCGTTTCTGAATATTGCTGTACACCGTGAGCAATAGATTCTCCTCGGGCCTGAACTTCAAATATAGATTCCACGCCATTTTCTGTATTGACTCTCCATATCTGAGCATAATCCGGCTCAAGACCGTATTGTCCGGAAGTGATTACATCATCTGCATAATCATAAGCATTCTGCCAATCTTTTTGATACAGATAAACCTTTGCTAACAACGCTTGTGCAGCACCTTTGGTAGCCCTTCCCAAATCAGCAGATGCATATTGGCTCTTTTCCGGCAATACCTGAATGGCATCCAGCAAATCCTGCTCAATAAAATCATAAACTTGTTCTTTAGGAACTCTTACAGTTAGGTCAACATGTTGTAAAGGCACATCGCCAAAAGCCCTAACTAAGAAAAAGTAGTGATAGGCTCTAAGAAATTTGGCTTCTCCAATTAATCTGTTTTTGTAAGCCTCGTCTGTAAGTCCGTAATTTTCTGTATAACCTATAGAATAAGTAGCGCGTCCAATGGCTTTGTACCAGTTAGTCCACATGGCTTCAACAGAACCTGCTGTAGCTGTGAATGTCAATCCATCAAGTAATCCTTTATCACCTCCCGGATCACCAGGCGAACTTCCTTTGTCTGCATTATCAGAAATAATTTCAGTAATTCCAAGATAGGAGAAAGCATAATCCCACTCCGTCATCATTCCATAGATTCCATTCACAAAAGCAATCGGTTCTAAATTTTCCCCACTGTCTTCTTCTGTAATCTTTTCTCTTGAATCAACATCAAGGAAATCGTCGCATCCAACTAATACGCCGAGAGCGAATGAAAGACAAACAATTTTTTTATAATTTATTTTCATACTATTTTTTTTTAAAATTCAAGGTTTACACCAAAAATGAAAGTTTTGATATTCGGATAAGCCGCTAATTCAATACCGGCAGTCTCGTTTGGTGCTCCACTATTATTCAACTCCGGAGTGAATCCTGAATATTTAGTGAACAGGAAAGGGTTTTGAGCCGTTCCGTAAATTCTAAGTCTGGAAATATTAAACATATCTTTAAAAGTATATCCTAAAGTAATGTTGTTAATTCTGAAGTAGTCACCATCTTCTAAATAATAACTTGAAGACAGGGCATCTCTGTTTGCACCAGGATTTGTATTTGAAGTTCCAGGTCCTGTCCAACGGTTATTGAATGTTTCTGCAGCAATATTTTCACCTGCATCTACACGGGTTCCTTTAAGTCCGTTATACACTTTGTTGCCACCTGCTCCGAATCCGTCAACAGATAAATCGAAATTTTTGTAAGCCAGATTTACATTGATTCCATAAGAGAATTTTGGTATATAAGAACCATAGAATTTCTTGTCTCTGTCATCAATTACACCATCTCCATTCTGGTCTTTATAACGCAACTGACCAGGCTGAGGCGTTCCGATGTGCGGATTCGCATCAATCTCTGCCTGAGTTTGCCAAACACCGTCAGCTTCTAACAGCCACCATGAATATATTGGCTGACCTTCCTGTAATCTTTTTGTAATTTGACCGTCACCAAGACTACCACCTGTCATTCCATCGTAGGCAGGTTTTACATTCTCCAGGGTGTTTTTATTGTGGGCATAATTAACACCTATGCTATAGGAGAAATCTTCAGTAATATTATCTTTCCAGTTTAAAGCAATTTCATATCCCTGGTTTCTTACCTCTCCTCCATGGTCAAAGTAATTTTGAGACGCAGGTGAATTTAGAATTGGCTTTACATTTAATATTGCATTGGTATTTATTCTGTTATAGTAATCGAAACTACCTGACAATCTTCTGTCCAGTAATTCAAAATCAACACCAGCATTAATTTCCTTAGTAACTTCCCAAGTCAAGTTTGTGGCTGGTGACCCTACTGCACCTCCAAATACTAAATCCTGATTTGGTCCAAAAACGTAATTCGTATTCGCACTACCCGGGTTTGTAATAATAGAAGTTGCATTAAAAGGCACGTTTGCGTTACCTACTTCACCATAGCCTGCTCTTAGCTTAAGGAAATCGAGATTGTTAACTTCGCTTAAGAAGCTTTCGTTGGTCAATACCCAACCTACGCTAACGGAAGGGAATGTACCCCAGTACTCTGCATTCTTTTTAAAATTACTGTTCCCGTCTCTTCTGATAGTTCCGGAAATATAGTATTTCTCGTCGAAATTATACTGAAGCCTTCCAAAATAAGAAAGAACATTGGTAGGAGTTTGAAAAAATTGCTTCACTACTTTAGTATAGTTTAATGATGCCATATCCAGGTTCCAGTAATTTTCCTGTTCCGGAACACCATAACCTTCTATGAAAGATTCATATACATCATTTCTTCTTTCTTTTGTAACACCTACTGTAGCATTAAAATTATGCTTATCAAAGGATTTGCTTGCTGTTAAATAGGTATCCCAGTTGTATCTGAAACTTTCAACATCTTTATAGGATAGGGAGTTGTTAGCAAATTCTGTAGAAGTAGGCGCTCCATTTTGAGCATTTTGAAAATCCGTAAGCGTTCTGAGCGGGTCTGCTGCCAAATAGCGACCACGGATATCATTATAAATTCTGGTCTTTGAATATGATTTTGTCGCTCCAAAACGGGTTGTAGCCGTCAGCCAATCTGTAACAGTATAATCTGCCTGAAGCAACCCCTGAAGTTCCATCATCTTATTCTTTTCATTCTGGAAGTTTACGTTGGCAACCGGGTTTCCAATAGAATTCAATCGGCCTCCCTGTTGTCCGGCTCCAATGATGTAATCAGGCAATCCTGTAGTCTTGTTCCAATAAGACATACCATATCTTCCGTCAGGATAGTAAACCGGAATTATAGGAGCCTGTTTGTAAGCTTCAGTAAATGAGCTGTATGGTTTTGGTGTAGACTTAGTGAAAGCAACACTGGCATTTTGAGTAATTTTTAATTTCCCGTCAAATGCCTTAAATGTATTATTAGACCTTAAAACATTTCTTGCTACTTCATGACCTTCTAAAAGTCCGTCTTCTTTGTAGTTGTTGAAGCTAAAATAATAAGTTACGCTTTCTGAACCTCCGGAAAAGGAAACATCATTTCCTTGTGAGAAGCTTGTTCCTGCCAATGCATCATACCAATCCGTGTTATACGGTTGATTAAGTGCTAATCTGTCCGGATTTCCAATAGCTGCACGGCTTTCATTAAAGTAAGTCACGAACTGGCTTGAATTGGCCATCTCTACCGGATTCAGTATTGATTTTGCACCATAAAAAGAGTTTATCTTAATGCTAGTTTTTCCAAGCTTTCCTTTTTTTGTTGTAATAAACACAACTCCATTAGCAGCATTAGAACCATAGATGGCAGCCGAAGCCGCATCTTTCATGACATCAAAAGATTCGATGTCGTTTGGGTTCAGGTTAGCAATACTTCCGGTAATAACACCATCTACCACAAACATAGGTGACCTTCCCGATTCTGCAGTTCCCAAACCTCTGATAATAATTGTAGGTGTTGCACCCGGCGCATCATTGGCAATAATGTTTACACCTGCCGCCTTACCTTGTAAGGATTGAAGGGCATTAAATGCCGGCTGTTTAGTAATCTGGTCTGATTTGATTGTTGAAATAGCACTCGTAAGGTCTGTCCTTTTTTGAGTACCATACCCTACGACTACAACTTCCGTAAGGTCTGTGCTTGACATTTTCATGGTCACGCTCATGTTTTCTGCAGCATTTATCGTGAGAGTGACATACCCCAGAAATGTAAACGTAATAGGCTCGTCTACTTTTGCATTAATTGAAAAATTTCCATCAAAATCTGATACTGAGCTTGATGTGGAACTCAAAATGTTGACTCCAGGGAGTGGGAGCCCATTTTCATCCAGTACCTTACCTTTTATATCCTGAGCGTAGAGATGCCCATGGAAAAAAAGGAGTACAAATACTCCGAAAATAAAGTTTTTCATTTGTTTATATTTTGTTAAAAGTTAGTGTTACCAAATTACGAATTACAACGTTGTAGTAAACTTTCTGAACTCACTACACAAACACATCATTTTAAAATAAATACAAAATAAAAACTTGATTTTAAATAACTTATAAAAACAACTACTACATTTAGAACACCCTCTAAATTAGCCGATGATGTAGTGTTGATGTATTGTTATTTGATAAAAATGTTATGAAAATATTTAATTATTATTAAAAAAGAATCCGAATTTATATATTAATCATAAACTTGGAAAGATTATCATCTGAAGTCAGGCCTAATTTTTTTCTCAAACGATAACGATGTAGCTCTACCCCACGGAATGAAATATTCATCAACGGGGCAATTTCTTTGGATGATAAATTCATTTTAAGGTAGATGCATAGCTTGATATCTTTTGAAGTAAGCATTGGAAATTTATTCGACAGCTTATGTACAAATTCTTCATGGCTCTGCATGAGGTTATGTTCAAAGCTCTCCCATTCATTTTTGTTAAGCGCATTAATTTTTATTGATTTTCTAATCTTGCTCTTAATCTGGTTGATATCTTTTTCTGTTTCAAGAATTTCCTGAATACTGTCAATCATTTCACTTTGTTTGGCTATTGAAAGTGATTTTCCGGCAACTTCATAAGCCTTATTCTGGACTTCTATTTCAAGAATGTGCTTTTCATATTCCTGCAGTTTCAGTTTGTTTTCCGCATTAAGTTCCAATTCAAGAATTTCTTTCTGGTGTTTGAGCTCTTCTTCTTTCAATTTGATTTTTTCAATATACCGGATTTTGTTCCAACGGTAATACAGGAAAAAACTACTCGAAATAACCAAAATATAGAACACTATCATCCAGAACGAAAAATACCATGGCTTGCTGACAGTAAATGTATAGGTGGCCACTTTGGTGTATTTGGTTCCGTCATTATAATAAAATTCCAGTTCCTGAAGACCGCTGCTTAGGTTATTCAAAATCAGCTTTCCTTTTTTTATGGGTACAAAGTCATTGGAATCATTCAGCTTATAAAACAGGTCCGGACGGTTGTAGCCAAAATATTCTGTTATTACATTCACTTCAACCGACTGGTTATACTTCACCCGGGTATCTTTATCGATCAATTTATCCTGATAGAAAGCTTCGGCATAGACACCTCGTATTTTGAGTTTCTTATTATTGATTTTGAAAGCAATAAATCCGTCGTCCAGATTCATCAGGTAATGGTCTCCATCCTGATAAACCTTAATGTTTTCCATAATGATTCTTCCTTCATAATACTTTTCAGGGATAAGTTCCCAAATAAACCGGTCTTTAACCTGAGACACTACATAGAGTAATCCGTTTTTTAATACTATAAAATTTTCATCATTAATAGGTATGATGTCTGAAGTGTTTTTAAAAGAAGCATTAAAAATCTTATCCTTTTCTAATTTCCCCGAAATGGAATTATAGACATACCAATTATTATCGATCAGGAACAGGATTTCATTTTTATAGCTAAAAAGCTTCACGCCATAATCATTCTTTATACCGTTTTGCAGTGAAACATTTTCAATTTTTTTGACATTGAAATTTTTATCATATAAAATCCTGTAAAGACTTCTGTAATTGTCTGCCGCCCATAATTCTCCACGTTTGTTCTGGGCCAGATTCTTGATAGGTTTTTTCAGTCCGGCTAAAAGTTTGTACTTCGAGAGATCATTGATATCTTCATAGACTACAATACCTGCATAATTTCCCTGAAAATATACATTTTCAAATTCTCCTTTTAAGAATTTCCATCCGCCATTTATCGGGCTGACTTTTTGCAATCGTGCTGTTCTTCCATCATACAAAAATGTTCCGTCATTATGGCCTATAATAAATTCGTTACCTCTTTTGTATATGTCCCAAACCTGTCCCTGTGAATTGGGGAGTACCTCCAGTATTTTATTTTTACTCGTAAAAATTCCGTGATTGGTTACAAAAAGGTAGCCGTTGTCTATAGTAGAAAGCGAATAGACCGAACCCAAAATACCGGAACTGTCTGAAAAAACCTGAACAGGAGAATTGATTTCAACATGGCAAATTCCGTTGTCGAGACCCAACCACAAATCTTTTTCCTTGTCTACACCAATAGACAGGATGGCATTGTTTTTAAGTGCATTCTGCCTGTTAAGATTCTGGTAGCTTCCGTTTTTAAGATTAATAATATACAATCCCTGTAATCCGCTACCAATAACCAGCGTATTATCGTCAACAAACTTGGCCGTTACAAGAACTTCTTTTTTAATGACTTCATTCAACGGATGGCTCCAGGGCACAAGATTACCATCTATTACTACAAAAACCCCGTTATTTTTTGTAAAAATATAAACCTTGCTCTGGTATTTTTCAATATGATGAATGACATTTTCTTCTAAAATCTTCCAATTCTTTCTCTTAACAAATTTTTCCCCTTTCATCATATAAATTCCTTCGCGGACAGTCGCCACATAAATCTCATTGTCAATGAGGTAGCAATATGAAATTTGGGAAGGGAATTCTATTTTTTTTATTGCTTTTCCATCATAAATAAAAACTTCGTTAAAAGTCTGAAAGTACAGCCTGTCCTTATATTTAAAAATTTTCCAGATTTCTTCGTTATCAGACCCGCCTTGAAAAATATTCTTACCTCTGGTAAGCGAAAAATATTCCATCTTGCCATTCATTCTTTTCCAATAACCAAATTCTTTATAGGAACCGGAATAAATCTTGTCATCATCAATAAATATGGAACGGATAACCGTTTTGTTAGGAAGGGCATATTTTTCCCATATCACACCATTGTATCTAAGGAAATAATGATTATTTGCAAAATACATGGCATTATCACCTCCCTGGGTTACATTCCACACCTGATTATCTCCATTGTAATCCGATTTGGTAAAATTCTCTACAAAAGGCAGTAATTCCTGCGCCTGGACACACAATGAAAAAGAATAAAAGAATAGAAATTGAAAAAATCTTAGTTTCACAATTTAAGGGGTTTTATTTCCAAATATAAGAAACATATTATGTTTGAATTGACAGGAAACTTAAATAAAAATTAATGCTGCTGCTCCAAATAATAAAAAAAACTATTTTTGCTCTAAATTCTATTGAAATGAAAAAATACTTAGGAATAATGTCTTGTCTCTTTTTGTTAAGCGCCTGCGATGACGGCGACCTGACTTTTGATTCATTTGACTTTAGCAATGTTACTGCGGCAGACTGTTCTAACAATCCAGAAGTCTTAAACTCTGTTTTTAAGCTAAACAACAATGAAGCCCTGGTTATCAAATTTCCAACAAACGTTTTTCCTTTCAGAAATATAGAAGGAACAAGCACCTTATCAATTTCTGCAGAAAATAAAATTATCTATCGGGTTTTTAACGGGCAGGTTACCCCAACTTATTTCTGCTCTGTAATTCCTCCTGTCACTCCTGTTGTTATTGACGAGTGGAGTACGGCCGACCAATCCAGTGGTTCTATTGAAATTAAAACTACTCCTGTAAACAATACCACAAAAATGCAGGATGCAAAATATGACCACACTATCGTTTTTAAAGGAATTACCCTATCCAATTCAACTGGTGGAACTGTAACCTATACGGAATATATTTTCGGAAAATACCAAACCAAATCGAATATTACGTTCGCTTTCGGCTCGGTGCCTATCCAAAAATGTTCGGAAAGCAAACTGATCAAGATATTTGATTCCAATGTTGGAAATGTTGAGAACAGGCAGAATCTCAATGAAGTTATAATTCTTGATTTGCCTCCTTCTGTTTTTCAACAAGCGGCCGGTTCTGAAACTTATTATGTAGACGACTCCCATCAGATTACTTACAGACTATATGGTGGTGATGTTATTGCTACTGCACTTTGCTCAGAAACAGGATTGCCGGCGCTCTATGAAGAATGGCAAGCTGAAGACGGGGTTTCAAATGGTGCGGATTCTACAGGAGTCATCAAAATTGATACTGCTATAAATGGAACCACCCGTACACATACTATTACATTGACAAAGGTACAGTATAGAAAAACAGGACCTACCAATAATACGTTTGTACAGGAAATCCAAACTTTTGGGGACTATATAACGACCAACTAATAGAGTCTATAATTATAAAAAAGGCCCGATTGTTTAATCGGGCTTTTTTTATAATTATCTGTTAGGATTTTGTTTGATATAAACTTCTGTAGCTCCCAGACCATACTTTTGATAGTCGGCATCCTGAAAAATTATTTCATCATAACGACCCAATAAAAAATCAAGCTCGGCTTTCAATACACCTTCGCCAACTCCATGTATAAAAACAATTTTAGGAATCCTGTTTTTGATGGCAAATTCAACATGCCTTTTTGCCGTTTCGGTCTGGAGTGTGAGTATGTCATAATTTGACATGCCTCTTTTATTCGGAACCAATTTTTCGATGTGCAAATCAAATTCCGGAACGCCTCTTTCGTCTCTTGTCTTCTTTTCTTTAACGAAACTCCTTGGTTTTGGTATTTCTTTCTCTTTTAAAACCTGACTTAAATTATGACTTCCAATTCCAAAGTTTAAATCACT
The DNA here is from genome assembly GCF_002846575.1 of Flavobacterium lindanitolerans. Taxonomy (NCBI): domain Bacteria; kingdom Pseudomonadati; phylum Bacteroidota; class Flavobacteriia; order Flavobacteriales; family Flavobacteriaceae; genus Flavobacterium; species Flavobacterium lindanitolerans. The sequence goes on along the minus strand of NZ_PJND01000007.1, from coordinate 1,966,769 downwards.
GGATTTATGAATTTTAATTAATTCATTGACAAAATATGTCAACTGAAAACCATCATCAGTTTCGATGGTAATTTCACTATTTTTGACCGACAAAACAACACCATTAACCGCTTCATCAATCACCGTTACCCTATCTCCTTTAACTAACATCATCTTCAGAATTATCCTGGTTTTTACTTGGTACTTTTGCCATCAGCCTCATCATTCCATACATAAAAATGACAATGGCAACTATCATAATATACAGATTTGGCTTCTCTTTACTTTGTTCATATAATGCAAAAACACCTGCGAGTGCCATTATGGGTATGTATATTTTTTTCATTGTAGATTCAAATTTGCTATCTGCCAAAAGTAATAACTTTAAAAATAATTTCCGGACACACCTCAAACTTTATGCTTTTTTCGTAAAATTGTAGTAACAAATTTATACGCTATGGAAGAATACATGATTCCCTGCATGAATAAAAAAATTTTTGGAGTGGACTGTCTGGGCTGCGGAACACAGAGAGCCCTGGCTTTAATCTTTAAAGGAGAATTTGTGGACGCTTTCCACATGTTTCCGGCCATTTACACTACCATCTTGTTTTTCATGGTGTTAGGATTAAACTTCATCGACAAAGCACGAAATTACCATAAAGCAATAATTTCTTTGGCAATAATCAATGCGGTAATAATGGTAATTTCTTACATTTACAAAATCACCAACTAAACAATTAAATCTTTTTATCTATGGAAAAACAAAAATTACCTAATGCTTTAGCCGTTCTTATTCTGGGGATTCTATCTATCCTAACCTGCTGCTGTTATGGTATAATCGGATTAATTCTTGCTGTTGTAGCACTTATACTGGCTGCAAAGGACAAGAAACTTTATGTTGAAAATCCAGAATTATATTCGAATTACTCTAACCTGACAACCGGAAAGATTTTAGCCATAATTGGAATTGTTCTTAACGTACTTATGATTCTTCTTTATGTATGGCTATATGCAAAGCTTGGACTTGAAGGTATGCAAGACCAACAACAAGTAGAAGCTCTGATGAGAGATGTTATGGGAGGCTAAGCCCTATCCAATATCATAAAAAAAAGCCGCTATAGCGGCTTTTTTAGTTTTTATTTTTCAAACTCTTTCAAGGTTTTGATAATAATGGAAACACAATCCAGCAATTGCTCTTCATTCATGACCAATGGCGGTGCAAAACGAATAATATTACCATGTGTTGGTTTTGCCAGAAGTCCGTTATCGCGTAACGACAGGCAGATATTCCATGCCGTATCGCTTTCTTCCGTATCATTAATTACTATGGCATTCAATAGCCCTTTTCCTCTTACTAAAGTTGCGATATTACTGGTCTTGATATATTCCCCAAGTTTTTCACGGAAAATAGTCCCCAGATAGTCTGCATTTTCTGCAAGCTTTTCATCTTTCACAACTTCCAAAGCAGCAATGGCAACAGCCGCCGCAATAGGATTTCCACCAAAAGTAGAACCGTGTTGTCCCGGCTTGATAACATTCATAATCTCATCGTTTGCCAATACCGCCGAAACAGGATAAGCACCACCTGATAATGCCTTTCCAAGTATCAGTATGTCCGGTTGTACACTTTCATGGTGTACCGCCAGCAGTTTACCCGTTCTTGCTATTCCGGTCTGTACTTCGTCTGCAATAAACAAAACGTTATGCTTTTCGCACAAGGTTTTGGCTTTTACCAGATATCCTTCAGAAGGCACATATACACCTGCTTCTCCCTGAATAGGCTCAACTAAGAAACCGGCTATATTCTTTTGGGTTGCCAAAACATTTTCCAGAGCTTCAATATCATCATAGTTGATGTTAATGAATCCGCCTGTGTAAGGCCCGAAATTTTTGCGTGCATTCTCATCATTAGAGAAAGAAATGATTGTTGTAGTTCTGCCGTGGAAATTCCCATCACAGACAATAATCTTTGCTTCATTTTCCGGAATTCCGTTTTTCTCGTAGGCCCATTTTCTACAAATTTTGATGGCCGTTTCAACTGCTTCTGCACCAGTGTTCATTGGCAATACTTTGTCAAACCCAAAATATCGGGTAACAAACTCTTCGTATTTGCCCAGCTTGTCATTATAAAAAGCCCTGGAAGTCAATGTCAGGGTCTGTGCCTGATTAACCAAAGCAGTAATGATTTTTGGATGGCAGTGGCCTTGATTTACGGCAGAATAGGCCGAAAGGAAGTCATAGTATCTTTTCCCTTCCGTATCCCAGACATACACACCTTCACCTCTGCTTAAAACTACAGGAAGCGGATGGTAATTGTGCGCACCGAATTTATCTTCTAAAGAAATAGCTTCAGAGGCATTGTTTTTTTCTAAAACTGACATTGTGAAAGTATTTTAATTCTTCAAAAATCAATTCCTTCTTGTGGAGAGAAATCATCCATATGACATTACAAAATTAATGAATCTAAATGGATTTTCAATCGTTGTAGTTGAACGAAAACAAATGGAAATCCCATTTCTCCAACTGACTTTTCAGATGCAAAAATGGGATTCATGTATCTATAAAAAATTAAAATTACGGAAGTACTAACGTAGCATTCGAAGTAATTTTAGTATTTAGCAATCTGGAAATCGGACAGGTTGTTTCTGCCTTTTTTACCAATTCCTGGAACTGGTCTGTTGAAATCGCATCGACTCTTCCTATAACTGACAAATGTGAGCCTACAACGCTTCCATCCTGAAAATCAACATCGCATTTGGTTTCGATAGATGCTACCCTAAAACCTGCCTCATTCAAATAGGCTGTGAGTTGCATGGTAAAACAGCCGGCATGGGCTGCCGCAATTAACTCTTCAGGATTTGTCCCGTTTCCATGTTCAAAACGGGTTTTGAAAGAATATTGAACATTACTTAAAACGGTACTCTGGGTAGAAATTTTTCCGTTCCCTTCTTTGAGTGAACCTTCCCAAACTGCTGTGGCATTTCTTTTCATAAGTGTTGTAGATTTGTTTCTCCTAAAATTACGAAAATCAAAAACGGGAAGAAATTAAATTTTATAAACTTTAACAAAAGTATCAGGATACTACCCTTTCTTCAAACAACGCCAACAGCTTTATTGTGGTATTCCAGTTTCGGGCTGTTGCGGTCACTTTCAGCTTATTTTCAATCAGCTTGTTGTTAAGTTTTGAATTACCGGCCGGATTATTATATTTCATAAAGATGATTCTTTCTTTTATAATAATTTCATCAGGTTCAAAATTTGCATTTAGTAAGGCCTGAATGTTTTCTTTTGAAGGTTCAGAACCCAGAAAAGTGATATAGAGTTTTTTCAAATCAATCTCTTTTTCTTTCAGGTAAGGATTATTTACCGAAATCCATTGCAGCATTTCCCTGTCTGTTACCACAACCGAAACATCAAAACCAAAATGGGCTTCAATCAGGTCGTGAATCTGCTTTTCCAACGTTTCCGGAGTCATGTTTCCTGTAGTATCAAAGAGAATATTTCCACTTTGTATATAGGTTTTAACATTTTGAAAACCAAAATCTTCCATTACTTTTCTTAAAGTTTCCATTTTAATCAATTTTTGACCGCTAACATTAATTCCCCTAAGAAGAGCTACATACGATTTCATGATTTTCTTTTTAAAAATTTCTTTCCAAATTTATAAAATAAGACCTCCAAAACAATTTCATACTGTTTAAAAATTAGCTTACAGCATTCCGAAAACCGGCACGGAAAAATTTTCTTAATTTCAATTCAAAAAACAGAACAATCACTTATTTTTGCCGTATGGGAAGAAAGAAGACAGACAAGATCGTTTTTGAAAATATTAAGGTACTGGATGCAGGTGCCAAAGGAGTTTCAGTTGCAAAAGCGCCGGATGGAAAAGTAATTTTTATTCCAAACGTCGTGCCTGGTGATGTAGTAGATATTCAGACATTTAAAAAGAGAAAGGCCTATTACGAAGGTAAAGCCGTTGCCTTTCATGAATTTTCCGAAGATAGAGTCGAGCCGGTTTGCCAACATTTTGGAGCCTGTGGAGGCTGTAAATGGCAAAATATGGCTTATGAAAAACAGCTGTTTTACAAAAACAACGAAGTTTTCAATCACCTGAAACGCATTGGTAAAATCGAACTGCCTGAATTTGAACCTATCCTTGGTTCTGAAAAACAGTTTTTCTATAGAAATAAAATGGAGTTTTCTTTTTCGAACGCCCGTTGGCTGACCGAAAAGGAAATTGAAAGCGATGAGGACCTGGGGAACAGAAATGCCCTTGGTTTCCATATTCCTAAAATGTGGGATAAAATTTTAGACATTACCCAATGCCATCTTCAGGAAGACCCATCCAATGCCATCCGAAATTCAATCCGCGATTATGCAAACGAGCATGGCCTGGCATTTTTTAATCCAAGAAACCATGAAGGCTTTTTGCGTACGCTAATGATTCGTACGGCTTCAACTGGTGAAATCATGGTATTGATTCAGTTTTTTGAAGAAAATAAAGAACAAAGAGAAGCATTGCTAAACTTCCTGTTGGAAAAATTCCCGAATATAAAATCGCTGCAATATGTAATCAACAGCAAACCTAATGACACTATTTATGACCAAAACGTAATCCTTTACAAAGGAAGAGATTATATTCTGGAAGAAATGGAAGGCCTTAAATTTAGCATTAATGCCAAATCATTCTACCAGACCAATTCTGACCAGGCCTATGAATTGTATAAAATTACACGTGATTTTGCAGGGCTGACCGGCAATGAGCTGGTGTATGATTTGTATACAGGGACAGGAACTATTGCACAATTTGTCTCCAAAAAAGCAGGGAAAGTAATTGGAGTTGAAGCCGTACCAGAAGCTATTGCAGATGCCAAAGAAAACGCAAAACGTAACGAGATTATCAATTGTGAGTTTTTTGTTGGCGACATGAAAGTAGTCTTCAATGAAGCATTTATTGCACAGCACGGCAAACCGGACGTGATTATTACTGACCCGCCAAGAGACGGTATGCACAAAGACGTTATCGAACAGATTTTAAAAATTGCGCCAAAAAGAATCGTTTATGTAAGCTGTAATTCTGCAACACAGGCGCGCGACCTGGCTCTAATGGATGAGTTTTATAAAGTAACCAAAGTGCGTCCGGTAGATATGTTTCCGCAAACGCATCACGTTGAAAATGTTGTACTTTTGGAAAAAAGATAAATTGATGAATAAGATTCTAAATATAATAACGGCACTTTTTATAGCTATCTGCTTTTTTGGCTGTGAAAAGGACGATATCTGCTCCGGAGGCACCCCTACTACTCCAAGACTTATGATTGAGTTTCGCGAAAAGGACAATCCTTCCATTCTAAAACCTGTTACCAATCTTACAGCAGTAGCAACAGGAATGACAACAGGAGTAGTTTTTAATGAAGGACTGTCATCTACCGACCCTAATCGTTATCTGACCAGCGCAAATAAAATCGGGCTGCCTTTAAAAATTACCGGAGAAACAACAGAATATACGCTTACCCAAAATTCGACAAGCACAAATCCTGCAATTCGCAACGAGGATAAGATTGTCTTCAATTATACTACAAAAGAAATCTACGTTTCCAGAGCCTGCGGCTACAAGACCAATTTTGACCTTACCGGAAGCCCTGTACAAGAACCTAACACCGTTGACAGCAACCGTTGGATTAGCAATATTGTTGTTGAAACACCTAACATCGTAACCGAAAATGAAATACACATTAAAATCTATTTTTAATCTGGCTTTAGTGCTGATTTCATTATCCGCTTTTGCACAAGACAAAAAAAAAGACACAGTCGCTCCCAGGACAGAGCGTTATGGATTGCGTCTTGGTACCGATTTATATAAAATTGCACGGTCTATCTACGACAACGATTATAAAGGTTTTGAGATTACCGGCGATTACCGCCTGACAGAAAAAATCTATATTGCCGGAGAAGTAGGTAACGAAAACAAAACTACTGACGAGCCTCAATTGAATTTTACAACAAAAGGAACCTATTTCAAAGCCGGATTTGATTACAATATCTACAAAAACTGGCTGGATATGGAAAACATGATTACGCTGGGAATGCGCTACGGCGTAAGTTCTTTTACACAAGAATTAAACAGCTATTCCATCTATAATCCGCATCCTTATTTTGACGAATCGGGTGTGATTACCGTATCGAGAAAATACTCCGGACTTTCGGCGCATTGGGTAGAATTTGTAGCCGGTGTAAAAGCAGAAGTCTTTGACAATTTTTTCATGGGTTTTACACTACGTCTGAATCGATTGGTTTCCAACAAAAAACCTAGTGATTTTGACAACCTTTACATTCCGGGATATAATCGTACGTATGACGGTGACTTTGGTGTAGGCTTCAATTACACCGTGAGTTATTTTATTCCTATCTACAAAAAGAAAAATCTTCCTAAAGCGGAAACTGAAGGTAAAAAGAAGGAATAAGCTATTTGATTTGCCTGATTCCCTTCATGAAAATCCATTTCATAAAAAGCTTTTCTCCGTCATTTGTTTTCACGGCCTGAAATTGAGGCGAAAGAAGTGTTGCAATCATAAAAGCCGTCAATGGAATCCAGAATCCGTGCAAATTGGTATAAGCCGCTACCAGAAAGCGGAATAGGATAAACAAAACAGCAAAAGATAATAATTGGTAAAGGAAAGCTTTCGTTTTTAGAGTCATTGTAAAAATTCGTTAGATTAATTCCAGTCCTGCAAATCTAACCATAAAATTATTCTTCCGAAAGTTTATAAAGAGAAGTATTGGCTTTTGAATGACTTAATAAAACAGCATAATCAATAAAATCTGCCGTACTTTTTTTGCTGCTGTAGTCTATAATATGCTTTGGCTTAGGCTTTGTTACTACCTCTATCAAATCAGAGCAACCCTTTTGACGGTAGGGACTATGGGGTTGGTTTAATCTAAAAAGGCTAAGGTCAGAAACCTGCTGCTTTTTAAGCCCGTCTATTCCTTTAAAATACTCCTTGCTATAGTCTCCAATACCAAAACCGCCTTTTGTGGTTGATTTTTTATAATTGCCCTGTTTATCAAAAACATCGTCCCAAAGCACTCTCGATTTGGTCAGGTAGCCCAAAACCGAAACTATCTCTTCTTTTTTATAAACCCCGTTTTCAATCAATTGGGTAAAGAAGGAAGCAAAATGTTCCTCTTCTCTTATTTTCATCAAATGGGCAAATCCATACCTGAAAAACTTTACTCCTTCATCATAGTTATAGATTTTTGAAAGAGCTATGTAGTTATTATAAATACTTTCTTCTCTTGAATACTCCCCAAAACTTGTTTTTATAGTCGCTATCAGATAGTCAAACTGCTTTTGGTTTTTGATAAATCTTCTGTAGTTTTGGGTATTGGCTTCATAATCGGCTACAAATTCCCTCAACATTTTTTTAGAATAACTTTCTTTATAAGGCGAATAATTTGCCGTATCTTTTTCAACCATTCCTTTTAATTCGGATAGCTTTTTCCATTGGTTTGGTTCCGCATCAGCCAATAACAGCAAATGCCTGCATGTGTATTTATAGGTCACAATAGGGTCAGCCCCAAGAACTTTTATTTTTTTATTGGGAGGCAAATTATCGTTTATGCCTTTAAGCTTTTTCCATTTCATAAAGGCTTCTACAGAACGTTCCTGCGGCACTCTCGTACCATACGTCTGAACCAAATCTTTCAGTAGTTTTTCATCCCCTTTTTGCAGATATTCATTAAAATAATAAGCAATGCTATAATCTGTTTCCGGAAAATAAAACCGAACATCGTTGTTTTTTAAAACAGCCTGCAACAGTAAAAGTTCGGCTTCTTCTGTTTTGGCACTCCCGTGATAGGCCCCAAAACCTATAATCTTCATTTCCGACTGTGGAAACTCAGGCAGTTTATTCAGGTCGAATTTATTTACTGAAAGATACTCCTGCTTTTCCTGTGAGAATGAAAATTGCAGATAGAATAAACACATGATAAATACGACTCTGGATACCATAAAATTTATTTAAGTCAGACAAATTAAAGCCTGATTTCTCGTAATTAATTGTATGATTGGGACATTACTCCAATTTCCAATAGGTTTCTTCGTTGCCCAGTTTTGAAATGGATGGGATAACTTTTTTGGGGGATTCTTTTGTAATGGATTTGAATTGGCGTATAAAATCGGCCTGGTCATAATATTGACTGAAAAGAGCAACCTCAGTAAGCGTATTGGCTCCGTTTTGCTCTTGCGAAAAATTAATTGCCTGTCGGAACCGCACCATTTTTTTATACTCTTCAACAGAACACAACAGATGCTTTTGAAACAACCGCAACAGTGTTTTTCGGTTTGTCTTTAATTTTTCCGAAAGTGCTGCGACTTTGACCAGTCCACCGGATTTTATAATTTCACTCACCGCCTTTTCAAGAGCAGGAACATTAAAATCTACCAGCCTGTTTTCAAAAAAAGCGTCCAAAAGCTTTGCTTTTTCAGATTCATCATTTTCTTCAAAAACAGCCGTAACGCATTTTTCAAAAGGAAAACCGAAATAATCAAAATAGCCAATCCTTTCCGAAAGTACCTGAAAAAGAGGCTTATCTACAAAATGATTAAGTCCTAATGGAGTAAAAACAACTCCTATCTTATCAAAAGCACCCTTAAATCTGACCCGGATACTCTTGTCAAGATTTGTAGTATATAAAACACATAACTGTTTGGTAGCCGAATCAGAAACAGCCGTTCCCTCTTCTGACAATACGATTTCAGCATTTTTATAAACCGTCAGCGCGTTTTTATAATTCGGATAAAAGACAAATGATTTTTCAAATTTAGCATCCGTACAGCTATGGAAATAATAATAGGCAATATACTTCCTGATTATTTCGTTTTTAGGCTGTATAGAAACAAATTTTTCCATTATCAGTCCGGTTGGGCAAATTTGGCTCTTTTACTGCCTTCATACATTTCATACTTGACCAGTCTGGCTTCCAGGCTACCGTTGTATAATTTGATTTTTCTGGAAGGCCTTAAACCCACAAATTTCAACGCTTCAATATTTGCAGTAATAAACCAGGCATTAGTATTAGGATAGTTTTGTTTCAGGGTATCACCTATATTTTTGTAAAAACGCTCCATTTCAATATCGAGGCGTTCACCATACGGCGGATTGAAAACCATATGTAAGGGACCTTGTGTCGTTTTTTCTGTGTCGAAGAAATTTTTCTCTGCAATGGAAACATATTCGTCAAGGTTGGCATTTCTGATATTGTCTTTTGCTTTTAAAACTGCCGACGGTGCCTTGTCATAGCCCTGAATCGTATAATGAAATTCTCTTACCTTCTTCAATAAAGAATCTACAATCTGGTCAAAAAGGTCGTTATCCCAATCGTTCCATTTTTCAAAAGCAAATTCCCGTCTGTTCAGGTTAGCAGGAATATTGCAGGCAATCATGGCCGCTTCTGCCAGTATGGTTCCCGAACCGCACATCGGGTCTAAAAAATGTCCCTGACCGTCCCAACCGGAAAGCAATAACATTCCGGCCGCCAGTACTTCATTGATTGGTGCTATATTGGTTGCGATTCTGTAACCTCTTTGATGTAGGGAACTCCCTGAAGTGTCCAGCGCCACAGAAACCTGGTCTCTGTCGATGTGGATATTGATTCTCAAATCCGGATAGTCCTTGTCAATACTTGGTCTTGCTCCGGTCTTGCTCCTAAACTGGTCTACGATGGCATCCTTGCTTTTTTGCGAAACAAATTGCGAGTGTTTAAAATAATCCGAATGCACGGTAGTATCAATCACAAAAGTACGGTTGGAATTTAGATGTTGTGACCAGTCAATTGCTGAAATGCCTTTGTATAATGACTGTTCATTGGTTGCCCTGAACTGGTAAATAGGTTTTAAGATTTTTAAGGCGGTACGCAAGGCAAGATTGGCTTTATACATAAATCCTTTATCTCCTACAAAACTGACCATTCTTACGCCCTGTTCTACTTTTTGAGCCCCTAAAACCTGTAATTCTTTCGCCAAAATTTCTTCAAATCCGAAAAAAGTTTTGGCTATCATCTTGAAATTCTCCATACTGATTTTACTCCCTTAAATTGGGAATACTTATAGTTATTTTATGCAAAAATACACTAAATTTGCAGCTTAATTCAATACGATGCAAAAAGAAAAAAATACTTGGTTTGCCTCCTGGTTCGACACTCCTTATTATCACATACTTTACAAAGACCGGGATTATGAGGAAGCCCAAGTGTTTATGGACAATATCACCAATTATTTAAATCTTCCTGAAGACGCCAAAATACTAGACCTTGCCTGCGGAAAAGGCCGCCATTCTATATATCTCAACCAACTAGGATATGATGTGACCGGAGCCGACCTGTCTGAAAACAGTATTGCCGAAGCTTCTAAATTTTCAAACAGTAAACTGCATTTTACGGTTCATGACATGAGGATGCCATTTGATGAAAAATTTGATGCTATCTTTAACCTGTTTACCAGTTTTGGTTATTTTGAAAATGATGAAGACAATCTTACTACCCTGAAAGCAATTAAGGAAAGTTTGTCTGAATATGGTTTTGCCGTAATCGACTTTATGAATGTTCATCATGTCATTAGCAATCTGGTTCCTGAAGAAACCAAAATCGTTGAGGGCATTGAGTTTAAAATCAAAAGATACGTAAAGGACAATCATATTTTCAAAGAAATAGACTTTGAAGACAAGGGCGAAAAGTTTCATTTTGTTGAAAAAGTACAGGCATTAACATTACAGGATTTTGAGGAAATGATGGAAGTAGCAGGCATATTCCTGTTAGATACTTTTGGAGATTATAAATTAAAAAAGTTCTATAAGAACGAAAGCGAAAGACTCATCATGGTTTTCAAATAATCTGGGCGATAAACTGCCTGATAATTTTCTATATTTTAAAGTATGGACCACATTGTACCCTATATCCTGCCCCTATTTTCAGTTTTAATCGGTTATGCTATTGCGCTGTTTCTAAAACCGAAAAAGAAAACCAATCTAAAGCTGCTAATGGCTTTTAGCGGTTCGTTTCTACTTTCCATAACCGTTATGCACCTGCTTCCTGAAGTTTATGAAGCCAGTCTCCACGCACATCACGACCATGACCACGGGCATGAACATTCGAATGCGATAGGAATTTTTATAATGCTGGGGATTTTGTTCCAGATTATATTGGAATTTTTCTCCAAAGGAGCAGAACACGGCCACGTTCACGGACATGAAGAAATGCATAAAATGCCCTGGTTGTTATTTATAAGCCTTTGCATCCATGCCTTGTTAGAAGGTTTTCCGGTGAGCCATCATCACGACCTGGCGTTAGGAATAGCCATCCACCACCTTCCGATTGCTATTATCCTGACTTCCTTTTTCGTAAATGCACATCTCAATAAAACTGCGATTTTGCTGTTTATGGTTGCTTTTGCAATCATGACACCACTAGGAACAGTACTGTCAGAATACTTACCTTTCCTGACAGCTTATTATACAGAAATCACAGCGGTTGTAATCGGGATTTTATTCCATATTTCATCTACCATTATTTTTGAAAGCAGTGAAGGGCATAAATTCAACCTTGCCAAGTTGTCTATGATTGCTATTGGAATTGTTGCGGCTTATTTTATATAAGTTTTTATGGAAATCACATCCAGAAGACATCCTTATAAGTTTTATTTTGCACTTCTAATAATAAACCTAGCCTTCTTATGCTTTAGTATCTTCTTTTTTATAAGTAATGAAGTAAATGCACATGCTCTTGGATTTATTTTTATTGGAATGGCGGCAGTCTTCAATTATATTTTTTTAAAAAAATCGCCAAAGATTATTGTAAATGATAAGGGAATCCAAGTTGGAAAAAAACAATACTATTGGAATGATCGTTTAGAAATCGAAATTACCGGAAAAGGAATGGGATATATCCATTCTGATTACGAAGCAACAAAGATTTTATTCAAAAATCAGGAGGTGGTTTGTATTTATGATGTTTATTACGCTAACTCTCCTGAAATCAAAAGTTTTATCAATCAGGTTGTAATCAACGAAAGCGAAGCATTTAAGTTTGAAAAAATACGTTTAGAAAAAAAGAATTTATCATTTGAGAACTTAAAAACTTTTAAAGGCCATCCCATTTTTTCTTTTAGGGGAATTATGATGTGGGGGCTTATCCTGTTCGTCATTTTTGTACCATCAAAAAACCCTAAAAGCCTTGAGTTTGTTCCTATATTGGTTGTATCTGCCTTTTGTTTGTTCTGGTTTTTATTAAACTCCTGGATGGCTCATTATTTTCAGATTTCTAATAAGTATTTTATTGTAAAAAATCATTACTTCTTTTGGATTAAAAAAGTCTACTTACTTAAAGACATTCGAGAAATAGTATATGACCAGCAAGTAAGACAACCGAATGCGTTACGAATTATCACAAAAGATTTTGACAACAGTCGCTTTTTAGCAGGAACCCTTCGTGACAAACATTGGCTTGAAATGATGACCGTTTTAAGAAATAAAAAAATTAAAGTCAGGAACGAATCTATCTAATACTTCGTAGCTTTGAAACACATATAACTAAAACCGAAAAGAAGCGCTCCCCAGAATATATCTTTCCAATAAATTATGTGAAGCTATGGTTTTTGAATAGTCGGAAATTGAAACTGTTTCAAATTTCTTATTATTGGTCAGGTTTCTCATAATTAAGGCGTATTGAAATCTTTTATTTAGAGGCGTATATCGCAGTTCAGAATCTAAAAACAGATAATTGTTGTTTTTTGACAAATCCGGAAAGACAAAATTAGTAGCTAGATTGGCCTTCAAATCAGGTCTTATTTTATAAGTCATTTTAAAAGTATCATTAAAACTGCTAAATCGGTTTTGAATCACATTATCCAGTAAAAAGTCAATAGTAGAATAACTAAAATTGTTTTCAATATAAAATTTTGATTTGAAACTGGCTCTTAAAACACAGTTTATAAACAATAGCCTGGATTCAACATCTCTTAGATTGGAATCATTTACAATGTTTTTGTCAAATGATAAGGCATAACTGCCATTAATCTGCAGGGTAGTCCTCATAAAATGCATATAACGTTCAAAATCCAAATTCAAACTGTAATCTCTATTGCCTGCTTCCAATAAAAATGAATTTGTAAAAGTATTATCAAGGTTAATCGTATTTCTTGAAAAATAATTATTACTCCTGTTATTATGATTGCCGGATACAGAAAAACGGGTTACCTTAAAAGTATCATTATAAATATAATTAAGATTATAGGTATGTGTGTTTAAAAATGAAATATTGGGGCTATTATTTCTGAAACTTCTAAAACCCGTAAGCACAAAACCTTCAAAAAGATGCTCTTCAGAAGGAACTATTTCATTATAACTATAGGTAGCAACCAGATTAGATTTGGTATTCAAAACATACTGGAACTTCATTATTGGTGAAAAGACAAATTTTTCCTCTTTCCTGTTCAGGTTTCTGATTTCGTCATTCAGGGCGATATCATAATACTGATTATTAAATAAAATTGCGAAACCATATTTTTGTTTTTTTATATAACTCAAACTTAAAGCTACATTAGGAAGTTGATACTTATAGCGCATTCTATTTTGATAAAGCCTGTCTGTATAAACCGTACCATCAGAATAATTTGCTTTCAGGCTTGAGTTTAGCGTATTATTGACAGATAAATATCCTGCCATCAATTTCAATTTCGCTTTATTAAAATTGCGGTAGTATTCACCTTTGGTCTTAAAAGTTTCTTTATCAAAACGGCTGTATTGATTATTGCTGATTACGGCATTAGTATTACCTTCTTCAATATTTAAACCAGGGGTAAGCAAAAAATCTTGTGGAGCCCGATTATTACTATAAAGCACTACTCCTGTTACAGCACTATTTTCATTTATCCTATTGGTAAAATTAAAATCCTGTTTGGTAAAAAAATTAGTTGTTTTTACCTCATTCTTCTGCGCTACTTCATTATTTAGGCTATTGCTGTCAAAATCAATTTCCTGATAATTCGCTTTTCCAATATATTCCCATATAAAACAATCATTTACTTTATTCGACAATTGAATATTGGCGTTATACAGACGTGGTTTTTTAATGATATCTTCAATCTCATTAATTACAAATTGTTCCTCATTAATACTGTATTCAGTATGTGATTTATTCGTTCTGGTTAGTCTGTCATCATAAATTCCTAAATTTGTTTTTGCCGTAATCTTCGATGAAAATTTATGCAATAAATTTAGTTCCGAATTAAAATTACTGTTTATCCTATGGTATTTATTTTCCAGTTGAGAATAAAATCCTCCCTGACCAATTAATGTTTTAGTTTGTTCTTCTTTTTCGCTTTTTTGGCTCAATGAAGTAATTTCAGAACTAAAATCATACGGACTGTAATTATTGCCAATATTATTGTAGGCCGTTGTTAAAAAACCTTTTGTCTTTTTGTTCACAAACAAACCCGTCATTGAAACATTATACCTGTCTTGAATTCCATAACTAAAAAAAGCATCACCTGAGAGGTCTGTCTTTCCCTTTTTCAGTAAGATATTAATAGCTACATCCTCAGCATTTACAAGTCCTTTAAGCATTGCATTTTCATTAAAGTTTTCAATAGCCTGAACTTTTTCAACCATGTCAACACTGAGATTTTTACTTCCGGTTGTGTATTGACTATTAAACAAATCATCTCCATCAAGTAAGAATTTTTTAATGCTTTTGCCTTTAAATTTTATCTCTCCGCTTTCTTCCACTTTAATACCGGGTAGTTTTTTAAGTAAGTCCTCTACAACCCTCTCTGTTCCATCTTTAAAACTTTCAGGATTATAAGTAGTCGTATCATTTTTAATTCTGATTGGCACTTCTTTAGTAATAACTACTTCTTCTAATTCTGTGGGTTTGTTTTCAAGATTAAAGTTTAAAATAATGATTTGTCTATTTTTTTGAATGTTACTCAAATGTTTTATCTGTGATTCAAAAGCAAGAGCGTTCACTTCTACACAAATTGAATCTAAGGATTCTTTTAAATCTATTTGATAAAAGCCTTCTTTGTTTGTTTTTGTGTATTGATGTATAGAACTACTATTTTCCGATTTACGAATTATGACACTGGCATAAGGCACGGTCTCATTTTCATGAAAAACCGTGCCTTTTATAGTTTGTGCTTTAAAGTCAAAACTGGTAAAAAAAACAATAATTATGAAGTAACATAAATTATTCATTATTGTCATTTATATATACCTCAATGCCTCTTTTAGGAATAAAAATAGCTGTATCTTCATCAGGCACATAATTGGTTATTCTTTTAAAATAATCCTTATAAGCGTTGATAAATTGATCCCAATTAATATAAGATAGGTTTAATTTATCAAAAGGATTTTCTATAACCTCATTACTATTCTGTATTTTAATAGCCTTGTAATGTATAGCCCCATCATTTGAAATAACTTCCAGGATTAGACCCGGTAAGCCATCAAATTTTTTTGGTCCGTTTTGAATAGGGATTGCTGTTGTAAAATAAAGTGTATAATCTCTACCCCTGTAATTTCCAACAGCCTGCTGGCATTTGTATCCTAATATTTCTTTATAGTTTCCAGTTATAGTCCATGCAGTCATATAGGTATTGTCTTTAAGCAAATATTTAGGGAAAATTGTTTTCGAATAATATTCATTAGAAACAAAATCTTTATATTCAGCAGGATTTGAAAAATCAAATTCGGAAGCCTTTTGTATAGTTTCACCAATATTTTTAAAACTTACAATGGTATCTGTAACTTTCACATAGGAAATACTATTTGAGCCATCTGTTATCAGCCTGATGATTCCGAATGATGAAAAGCCATATTTATCTTTATCATCAGCTAAATCAAACTTATAATCAACAGTAAGGGTTTGACCCCAACAAATTGAAATAGTAAATAATAGTAATAGTAAAAAAATGTGTCTCATGGCTATTTTCCGGCTTCAATGGTAACAGGTACTTTTATTTCCATTGACATTTGCAGGGCTAAATCAGCCAGCCTTCCTGCTTTACTACATGCCTTCGCCTGTGCATCTTGATATGAAATATCTGATGTGACACAAGTTTTCACCACAACAACCGTATGAGTATTTGTCCCTCTTACACCTCCTTCAGCCCTTCTCTCACAGCAAGCAACAGGAGAATCTGTTCTTTTTATATCTGTTTGATTTTTTGACGAAGCGAATTGAGAAAAAACACAGACCGATAACACTGTTAAAATTATTCTTCCCATCTCTTAAGATTGTTTTAGTGTTAAATCCATATTCTTAAGAGCATTTAGAGCATTTTCTGCTGCCTTTTGCGCATTAGTACATGCGTAAACATATGCCTGGTCTCTATTACCTTTGGCTGAAGTAGCACATTTTTTAACTGAAATTTTTATATAATCGGCTGTTCCCGCTATCCCCTTGCTAGCTTGACCAACACAGCACATAGTAACTTCATTAAAATTTTGTCTAAATTCTTCTTTTCCGTTATTTGAAGCAAGCAAACTAAAGGAAGATGTAAACAAACAAAAAGTTGAAAATAATTTAATTTTTTTCATAAATTTAAATCTAATTGGTTTATAAATAATTTGTATCGATATAAAACAAATATAAAATAAAAATAACAATTCGAAAGCTTTTCTTTAAAAAAATACTTGTTAGGATAATGAATAAATAACTTAATAAACTTCGTATTTTTGAAAAAATATTCCTTTTAAAGATGGCCTTCACTAAAACTACCGAACAGTCTTCAAAATATGAGCATTTAGAAAAAATGCCTGTTGCCGACCTGCTTCGCAACATCAACAACGAAGACAAAACGGTTCCTCTTGCCGTTGAAAAAGCATTACCACAGATTGAAAAACTGGTCGAAAAAATCGTCGAAAAAATGAAAGAAGGCGGCCGTTTGTTTTACATCGGTGCCGGAACATCCGGGCGATTAGGCATAGTCGATGCTTCGGAATGCCCGCCAACATTTGGTGTTCCTTTTGACCTGGTAATTGGTATTATTGCCGGAGGTGATACTGCTATCCGCAAAGCTGTGGAGTTTGCAGAAGACGACAGAGAACAGGCATGGAAAGACCTTCAGGAATGGGATATTAACGAAAAAGATGTCGTTATTGGCATAGCAGCCTCCGGGACTACTCCTTATGTAATTGGCGGCTTGCAGAAATGCATCGAAAAGAACATTACTACAGGAAGCATTTCTTGTAATGCTGAAAGTCCGTTGTCTAAAACTTCTGATTTTCCTATAGATGTAGTAGTCGGGCCGGAATTTGTAACCGGAAGTTCCAGAATGAAAGCAGGAACTGCCCAAAAACTGGTATTGAATATGATTTCAACTTCTACCATGATTCAGTTAGGCAGAGTCAAAGGAAATAAAATGGTGGACATGCAGCTCAGCAACCATAAGCTTGTAGGAAGAGCCGTTAGAATGATTATGGAAGAACTGTCTGTTTCGGAAACGGAAGCAACATCGCTGCTTGAAAAATATAAAAATGTCAGGAATTCTATAGAAAACTATAAAAAGTAAACCATGAATACCGACAAAAAAATACTGCAAAAAGGAATTTTATACCTATCCATAGCAATGCCTCTGCTTTTTTTAGGTCCTGTGATAATTCACAGTGCTTTTAAAAACCAAAGCCATCCGTTGTATCTGATTGTTCTGGGAATAGGTATTCTCACCTGTTTGGGAGCCATGCTCATGTTGTTTCTTGGAATTCGAAAAATCATGAACAGCCTATTCAAAAAGCGATGAAAGAAACCGTTCACATAGGCAAGACATTTACAAAAGTTACCTATACCGAAGAATCGATACAGAAACGGGAATTCGAAAATTGTACTTTTATAGATTGTGACCTGTATGGCAGCGATTTTTCACAAAGTCAGTTTATCGATTGTTCTTTTAAAGGATGTAACCTTTCGATGATAAAACTCAATGCCACAGGGTTGAAAAATGTTGTATTTGATGCCTGCAAGATGATGGGAATTGGTTTTGACTACAGTGACGACTTTTTATTTGAGGTACAATTCAACGACTGTACTTTAGACTTCTCGTCTTTTGCACGCAAAAAAATGCAAAAGACCAAATTTATAAATTCATCGATGCAGGAAGTCAATTTTTCTGAAACAGACCTGACAAAGGCTGTTTTTGAAGACATCAACCTCAACAGGGCATTATTTAACCGGACAATATTAGTAGAAGCCGATTTGTCAAAAGCTTATAATTTTTCAATTGACCCTGAACTTAATTTCCTAAAAAAAGCTAAATTTTCGCTCAAAGATGCGGGCGGATTATTAGAAAAATACAACATAAAACTCGTTTAATCATGGATGCAAATTCTCACTTTCTGGACAGTGTTAAAAAACAGTTTTTATACTATAAAACTCTTGGCGAAAAAGCAATGGCCCAACTAGCTGACGAACAGCTTTTTATTTCGCTAAACGAAGACACAAACAGCATTGCTGTCATCGTCAAACATATGCATGGCAATATGCTTTCCCGCTGGACCGACTTTCTCACTTCTGACGGAGAAAAAGAATGGCGCAAGAGAGACGGTGAATTTGTAGACACCTACCAGTCAAGAGAAGAATTGATGGCAAAATGGAACGAAGGCTGGGAGTGTCTTTTTAATGCTATAAATCCGTTACATCCGGAACAGCTAACAGAAATCATCTATATCCGTAATGAAGGACATACCGTTATTGAAGCCATTAACAGGCAACTGGCACATTATCCATACCATATCGGGCAGATTGTCTTTTATGCCAAACTTTTGAAAAAGACCGAATGGGATAGCCTTTCAATCCCTAAAAACAAATCTGGTGACTACAACGCTGCAAAATTCGCCCAGGAAAAATCCATCAAAAATTTTACCGACGACGAATTAAATAAACTTAAATAAACAACACATGAAAAAAATACTTTCCCTTGCCCTGCTCACTCTTGGATTGCTGACTTCCTGCTATAATGTAGAACGAAACTGCAAAGATTTTAAAACCGGAGAATTTCAATTCGAATATGAAGTTAATGGTGTAAAAAAAACATCTCACTTTGTAAGAAATGATACTTTGGAAATTGATACTTTTGAAGGAAAGACCGACACTTCAAAAGTTCGATGGATTAATGATTGTGAATATATTCTGGAGAAAATGAATCCGAAAAATATGGCGGAAAAACAGGCAATCCACATGAAAATTTTGAGTACAACTGAAAACTCATATACATTTGAGTTTTCAAAACTGGGCAATACAAACAAACAGAAAGGAACAGTAACCAAAATCAAATAAACAAAAATGGAAGTATTTTTAAATCCGGATGCATGGATTGCCTTATTGACTCTGACTTTTTTAGAGATTATCTTAGGTATTGACAATATTATTTTTATTTCAATCGTAACCGGAAAGCTGCCTGTCGAAGACCGTAAAAGAGCTACACGAATAGGACTTTTCCTTGCCATGTTTATGAGAATAGGGCTACTTTTTGGAATTACGCTGCTGATTGCCATGAAAGCCCCATTGTTTTCTTTTGATTTTGGATGGTTTAGCGGCCATGTTACCGGTCAGGCACTAATTTTACTGCTTGGAGGACTTTTCCTTATTTATAAGAGTACCAAAGAAATTCATGAAAAGGTGGACCACAAAGGGGAAGAAGAAAAGAGTTTGGGCGATGTTGCCAAAAAATCATTCTCCAGTGTAATCCTTCAAATTTTATTAATTGACCTGATTTTCTCTGTCGATTCCATCCTGACAGCGGTTGGTATGACAAACGGCCTGGAAGGCGCCTTATACATTATGATTACTGCTGTAGTAATTTCTGTAGGTGTCATGATGCTTTTTGCTGTTCCTGTTGGAAATTTCGTAAATGCAAACCCTTCTATCCAAATTTTAGGTCTGGCTTTCCTTATCCTGATTGGTTTTATGCTGATTACGGAAAGTATGCATCTTTCTGAGGCGCAATTGGCCGGACAACATGTTGGAGCCGTTCCAAAAGGCTATCTGTATTTTGCGATTGCCTTTTCACTTGCGGTAGAATTTCTTAACATGAAAATGAGGAAAAAATCTTCTAATTAAATCCACCACTATAAATAGAAAGCGCTTCCGTAATCCGGAAGCGCTTTTTGTTTACACAAAACACTTTTACAATACAATTCCTTTACTTTTAAATATACTTTTAAAAATCATCCCTTAATTTACTGTTAACGTCTCATAAATAGCTTTGCCACAAACAAAAAACCAACAACATGAGACAACTAACAACCAAGACTTTTGCCATTTTGGCAACGGCAAGCATCTTATTGGCAAGCTGCCAAAATGATGACAGTTCAAACGGAACTCCAGTAAACCGGGAAATTGACTTTACATCACATTCCTCTATCCCGGCTTTTGTGTTTGCAATGCCCGGATTTGAGAGCATGGAAATTAGCACCTTAATTACAAGTGCCGACCAACTGTCACAGTCTCCCGCTTTCGTATACGGAGCCCAGCCTGATGGTGCCGGATTAATGAAGAATCCTTCAGGTGAAGGTTATATCCTGATTTCAAACCACGAAATCCTGCAATCAGTTTCAAGGGTATATTTAGACAAGACTTTTAAGCCTGTCAAAGGTGAATATATTGTTGACGGCGTGGGCGGAATGACCCGTTTGTGCTCGGCTACTCTTGCAACTCCTGAAATTCATGGCTTTGGTCCTATCTTCCTTACAGCAGGAGAAAGTGGCGAAGAAAGTATGGTTCACGGAATTGACCCAATGGGGTTAGCAAACGACAGAAGCAGAACCGACAGAATTCTTCCTGCATTAGGAAAAGCCAGTATGGAAAATGCCGTGCCACTTCCAAAAGACGCTTATCCGGGTAAAACCGTTATCTTAATTGGGGAAGACCAATCTTATACTACTTCGCATGCCAGCGCAGGACAAATGATTATGTACATGAGTAATACAGTAGGCGATTTGTCTAACGGAAAACTATATGCCCTAAAAAGAACTGACGGAAATCAGGTTGAAACTGCTATGACTATGAACAATAGCTACAATGTTTCTTTTGTTGAAATTCCAAATGCTAAAAACCTTACCGGTGCTGTAATCAATACTACAGTAAACAATTTGGGTGCAATCCGTTTCTCCAGAGTGGAAGATGTAGATTACAGAAAAGGAAGTGCCAGCAACAATCGTGAAGTTTATTTCACGGCCACAGGTCAGGCTACTTCAAATGCTCCGGTAGATGGCTACACGATGTGGGGAAGAGTTTACAGATTAAAAATGGATGCTAACAATCCGTTGGCAGGAACTCTTGAAGTAATTGCTGAAGGCGACAGTACTCCGGGAACAGGATTAATCAATCCGGATAACCTTTGTGTTACGGAAAACTTCGTGTACATTCAGGAAGATGGTGACAGCTATTATACCGCAGCCCAGCACGATTCATACATATGGCAGTACAATATCGCTACAAAACAAAACAAGCCATGGTTAAACATGAATCATAAGCGAAACGATGCGGCTTGGAACTCTCTTTACAACCAGACAGGCGAAATGCGTTTTGGAAGCTGGGAATTTGGCGCAATGACTGACATATCAGACATCATAGGTGTTCCGGGAACATTCCTTGTAAACATCCACCCGCACACCTGGCAGAAAGATGCTTTCCTGAATGCTGACGGAAGCGGAAGAAGCACTAACAAAGAAGGTGGACAGACCGTAATTATACGAAACGTACAGCGTTAATTCACACAAAAACAACACTATAAAACAACCCTTATCCTAACATAAGGGTTGTTGCTTTTTAACTACACAAAATGAAATTAAAGTATTTTATATTTTCCCTTACCCTGCTTACTTTCTTTTTTTCTGGCTGTCAGGACAGGGCATTTGAAAAAAACATAAAACAGGAACTTTTAATAGACCTTACAAAACTGAAAAACGAAATCATATTGTTGCAGGAAAAAATTGCTGCAGATAGTTCTCAAAAAGAAGTTTTGGAACAATTCAAAAAAACCCGATTGCAATACAAAAGAATCGAATGGGCAATTGAATATTTTGTTCCGGAAACGGCCCGATTCATGAACGGCCCGGCATTGGATGAAATGGAACTGGAAGAGAATAAGTTTTTCGTTCCTAACGGATTTCAGGTTATTGAAGAACACATCTATCCTGAATATGATTTCAAAAATAAAAAAGAAATAATCCGCGAACTGGATATTTTGCTTTCCAATACAAAACAAGTTGAGACAACTTTTGGAGCCATTACAATCAGTGATGATTATGTTTTGGATGCCTTACAGCAAAATGTACACAGAATCCTGACTTTGGGAATTACCGGCTTTGACAGCCCTATACTCAATTCTTCCATTCCGGAAGCCCGACAAAGCTTGTCCGTAATTCCGGAACTGCTTTTAATTATCCAGCCTAACAGCAAGATTTTGGACGATGTAAAACAAATAGCGGCAAAAGCAAAAGAGTATTGTGATTCAAATCCGAATTTTAATACGTTCAACAGGGTTGTATTTATTACAGAATATCTGAATCCGTTGTCACAAAAACTAAATCTGTTCCAAAAAGAAGAAAAGATACCGGCCGTAGAACGCAACCGACCGTTAAAAGCAACAGCGGCAACTCTGTTTGATGAAAATGCTTTTGATGTGAACGGTTTTGTAGCTTCTAATGAATACCGATATTCTGATGAAAAAGCGATTTTAGGTGAAAAACTGTTTTATGATAAAAGTCTGTCCAAAGACGGAAACAGAAGTTGCGCTTCTTGTCATAATCCTGAGATAGCATTTACAGACGGGTTGAAAACCAATGTTTCTTTAAAAGGGAAAAACCTCAACCGCAATACGCCTACCTTGACCTATGCCTCCTTCCAAAATGCGCAATTTTGGGATATGCGACAGCTAGATTTAGAAAAACAAAGTGTTGACGTCATTGAAAACAAAGACGAAATGCACGGCTCGCTTGTTGCAATCCATTCTAAAATTTCTTCTGACAGGGAATACATCCAACTTTTCCAGAAAGCCTATCCTAAATCAGATAAGACGGAAGCCTGGCAGATTCAAAATGCAATCTCCAGTTATGTTCGTTCGCTCAATTCTTTCGATTCACGATTTGATTCTTACATGCGTGGCAATAAAAACAGTATCAATGCCGAAGAAATTCAGGGTATGAACCTGTTTATGGGAAAAGCAAAATGTGCGACTTGCCATTTTACGCCATTGTTTAACGGAACAGTACCGCCCAACTTTGCCAAAACAGAACATGAAGTTGTAGGCACCCCGGAAGATGCTTCCGGAAAACGCCTGAGCGAAGATAGAGGCCGCTATATATTCAATCAGCTGCCACAGCTCAAAGGAGCTTTTAAAACGCCAACACTTCGCAATGTGGCCGTAACCGCACCTTATATGCATAACGGGGCATTTGCTACTTTGGAAGAAGTAGTCGAATTTTATGATTTGGGTGGAGGAACAGGATTGGGCCTAAGCGTAGAAAACCAAACTCTTCCTACCGACAAGCTGAACCTGACGGCAGCTGAAAAAAAAGCGCTGGTTGCCTTTATGAAAACACTGACAGACAAGAGATACAACTAAAAAGAAACGGAATGCATTGCATTCCGTTTTTTATTTAATCCAGACTTAATGTAATCTGTCCGTCATCATCAAGCTGAACATCATCTGAAATTTCTGTCGAGCCGGAAACTTCTATTTCTTCAGGAATTTCTTCTTCCGGTTCTTCATAAGGTAACGGTTCCAAAAGGTTGACCTGTTTTAACTTATCTGTTGTCAATTGGTTTCCTAAGGCTTTTATTCCCTTTACAGCAATAAAACTCTCCAAATCAACCGTCTGGTTTTCTTTCTGTACGCCTT
This sequence comes from Flavobacterium lindanitolerans, assembly GCF_002846575.1. NCBI lineage: Bacteria > Pseudomonadati > Bacteroidota > Flavobacteriia > Flavobacteriales > Flavobacteriaceae > Flavobacterium > Flavobacterium lindanitolerans. The sequence continues at coordinate 1,942,897 of NZ_PJND01000007.1, read as the reverse complement.
TTACTTTTGCAAACACAATTTCGGCTACCGGACGGTAATCTGTCGCTACGATTTCCAGTTGCGATTTCGGATGTTCCGTAATAAAAATTTCTTCTTTGTTTTCATTTTCGACGAGGAATCGTTTTACGAAATAGCGTTCCTTTTCTCCGTCATAATAGATTGCAGAAATAGGTTTTTTAGGCAGCCATTTTTCGAGAACTACCATATCTTCATCAAAATGCGTTGTCAATTCCGGAATAATCGTTTTCAGCCTTCCGGACTGATTGATAATCAAAAGCCTGTCATTTGGCCTGAATTCGCCTAACAATTCTCCCCTGCCGTCTACATTTAGTTTCTGGACTGTATCATCAAACCAGATTCTTCTTGGTTTTAAGGTTGAAATTCCTTTTTCCTTTAATTCTATTTTCTTGATTGGATATTTGGTTACCAGATTTCCTTTTGAAGCTCTTCCTTTGATGGCCATTGCCGCAAAATCAATATCAAATTTCAATTTTTTGACACTTCCAACCTGTCTGAGCAATACAGTAATAACTTCCGCTTCTCCATTCGGGTTATGCGAAAAGTACAATACCTGTGAACCCGGCTTTTCCTGTGTCAGGTCATAAGCCTTGTCTCTGGTAATTCCTGAAACATTGAAACGTTTGATATAGGACGGGCCTGATTTTCCATCACGATAAATCATGTTATAAATCGTACGTTTATCGTTCTTATCAAAAATAGCTACATGTATGATGTCTTTGCCTACGAACTTTTTATCATCGACTTTGGAAACCATCATGGTTCCGTTTCGAAGAAAGACAATCACATCATCAATATCAGAACAGTCTGTAACATATTCGTCTTTTTTCAATCCGGTTCCAATAAAGCCTTCTTCCCGGTTTACATAAAGCTTGGTATTTCTCAATACTACTTTTGTAGCTTCAATATCATCAAAAATTCGGAGTTCGGTTTGGCGTTCCTTCCCTTTTCCGTATTTTTCTTTCAGTTTGGTAAAGAATGCAATTGTGAAATCAATAATGTGGTCCAAATCATATTTTACCTGTTCAATATCGCCTTCCAAAGCCTCGATTTTCTCTTGCGCCTTGTCAATATCAAACTTGGAAATTCTCTTGATTCGGATTTCGGTCAGCCTAACAATATCTTCTTCTGTAACGGCACGCTTCAAATGCTGAACATAAGGTTTCAGTCCTTCATCAATTGCCTTGATAACGCCTTCCCATGTTTCTTCTTCTTCAATAAGACGGTAAATTCTTTTCTCGATAAAAATACGCTCCAGAGAAAGGAAATGCCATTGTTCTTCCAGTTCATCCAACTGGATTTCCAGTTCACGCTTGAGCAGGTCTACCGTTCTCTGGGTAGAAATCTTAAGCATGTCTGATACGCCAATAAATAACGGCTTATGGTCCTGTATCACACAACCAAGCGGTGCAACAGAAGTTTCACAGGCTGTAAAAGCAAACAAGGCATCAATGGTCTTATCTGGTGAAACACCCGGATAAAGATGAATGATGATTTCAACTTCAGCAGCGGTATTATCTTCAATTTTTTTAATCTTGATTTTCCCTTTTTCATTGGCTTTCAGGATACTTTCAATCAAGGTTGAGGTGTTGGTCGTGAAAGGAATCTGCGTTATGACCAACGTCTGCTTATCAAGCTGGGAAATTTTGGCACGAACGCGCACACGTCCACCACGCATTCCATCGTTATAATTGGAAACGTCGGCAATACCCGCCGTTGGAAAATCAGGATATAAGGTAAAAGGTTTCCCTTTTAATATTTTTATAGAACTATCTATCAGTTCATTAAAGTTATGCGGCAGTACTTTGGTAGAAAGTCCTACGGCAATACCTTCTGCCCCCTGAGCTAATAACAGTGGAAATTTTACAGGAAGGTTTATAGGCTCATTCCTTCTCCCATCATAGGAAGCCTGCCATGAGGTAATTTTTGGAGAATAGAGAACATCGTGCCCGAATTTGCTGATTCTTGCTTCGATATAACGGGAAGCGGCGGCACCGTCGCCTGTCAGGATGTTACCCCAGTTTCCCTGCATGTCAATAAGCAGGTCCTTCTGCCCTATCTGCACCATCGCATCACCAATACTGGCATCACCGTGCGGGTGATACTGCATCGTATGCCCAACAATGTTCGCTACTTTGTTGTAACGTCCATCGTCCAATTCTTTCATCGAGTGCATAATCCTGCGTTGTACAGGCTTAAAACCATCTTCTATGGCAGGAACGGCACGTTCTAGGATTACATAGGAAGCATAATCCAAGAACCAATCCTTATACATTCCGGTTACCTTGGTAATGGTATCCTCCGGATTGTTTTCTTCCTGATTATCGTAAAAATGCGACCCTGAACCCTCAGGTTGACCTTCAATCGGCTCTAAATTCTCTTCTTCGTCCATTTATTAAGCGGTCCTATAATTATTTAATTCTAATCTTATTTCTCAACAACATCCAGTTCTACTTTCAGATTATTGATGATAAATTCCTGCCTATCCGGCGTGTTTTTACCCATATAGAAAGACAAAAGCTGTTCAATGGAAGTCAGCTTGTCTAACATGACCGGGTCCAGACGGATATCATCACCAATAAAATGCTTGAACTCGTCAGGAGAGATTTCTCCCAAACCTTTAAATCGTGTGATTTCCGGCTTAGGTTTTAGCTTTTCAATAGCATTAACCCGTTCTTCTTCAGAATAGCAGTAAATGGTTTCTTTTCTGTTTCTTACCCTGAAAAGCGGCGTTTGCAGGATATATAAATGTCCTTCCTTGATTAACTCCGGGAAAAATTGCAGGAAGAACGTAATCAGCAGTAAACGAATGTGCATTCCGTCAACATCGGCATCGGTTGCAATTACAATATTGTTGTAACGCAGGTCACCCATGTCTTCTTCAATATTCAAAGCGGCCTGAAGCAGGTTGAATTCCTCGTTTTCATACACAATCTTTTTGCTCATGCCATACGAATTCAAAGGCTTACCACGCAAGCTGAATACGGCCTGTGTATTCACATCACGCGACTTGGTGATAGAACCCGAAGCCGAATCTCCCTCCGTGATAAAAAGCGTGCTTTCTAAACTTCTTGGGTTTTTAGAATCCGTTAAGTGTACACGGCAATCCCGTAATTTTTTATTGTGAAGACTGGCTTTTTTGGCACGGTCTTTCGCCAATTTACGAATTCCTGAAAGTTCTTTTCGTTCTCTTTCCGCCTGTAGAATCTTACGCAAAAGCAAATCGGCTGTTTCCGGGTTTTTATGCAGAAAGTTATCCAGTTTATTTTTGATAAAATCATTGATAAACGTACGAACCGAAGGCAAATCCGGTCCCATTTCCGTAGAACCCAGTTTTGTCTTTGTCTGCGATTCAAACACCGGCTCCATTACTTTCACGCTGATTGCGCTGACAATGGATTTTCGGATATCCGAAGGTTCAAAACCTTTGTTGTAAAATTCGCGGATTGTTTTTACGACCGCCTCACGGAAAGCAACCAAATGCGTTCCTCCCTGAGTTGTATTCTGCCCGTTCACGAAAGAATGATATTCTTCTGAGTACTGCGACTTACTGTGCGTCAGGGCAATTTCTATATCATCGCCGGAAAGATGGATGATTGGATAGACCATATCTTCCTCGGCAATGTTTTCTTCTAACAGGTCTTTAAGTCCGTTATCAGAATAAAATTTTTCGCCATTGTAAATTATTGTCAGTCCGGTGTTCAGATAACAATAATTTTTCAGCATTTTCAATACATATTCGTTCCTGAACTTGTAGTTTTTGAAAATGGCCTCATCCGGAGTAAAGGTTACTTTGGTTCCTTTACGCTTGGTTGTTTCAATAATATCTTCTTCAAGCACCAGATTACCCGCAGAGAATTCTGCCGCTTTCTGTTTTTCTTCACGAACGGATTCTACCCTGAAATAAGTCGAGAGGGCATTGACTGCCTTGGTACCGACACCATTCAGACCGACTGATTTTTTAAAGGCAAGGGAATCGTACTTCCCTCCCGTGTTCATTTTGGACACTACATCCACTACTTTTCCCAGCGGAATTCCACGCCCATAATCTCTTACGGTAACGGTCTTCTCCTTAATTGACACCTCTATCGTTTTTCCGGCACCCATAACGAATTCATCGATACAGTTGTCCAAAACTTCTTTCAATAGGATATAAATACCATCGTCTGGTGAAGAACCGTCGCCCAATTTCCCGATATACATCCCCGGACGCATTCGGATATGCTCCTTCCAGTCGAGAGAACGGATATTGTCTTCGGTATACTGATTTTGTTCTGACATTTGAAAATTATGGATTTTGTGCTAATATACAGTATCCGCAAGAAAAATGAAAGTCATGGAAAGCAAAGTTATCAATAGAATAATTGACAAAATTGCAATCCGGTTTGCATCAGAATAGTAGTGTAATTCAGGCTTTCTGCTGTAGCTCTATAATTTTCGGAAGAAAAAAATGCTATTTGATTAAATAGGTTACCATAATTTTCCGATTAACATAAATCGTCAGATAATCACCTGATTTTCCTGCCAATGGGATATCAAATTGAGTTTCTTTATTTTCATTGTTCAGATAGGTAAGTTTATTTTCACTACTGAGTACAAACTCGGCATTATCATATTCCCCTAAATTTTTAATTTCTAAATGGAAATTTGGCGTAGCTGAAGAAATGATACCGTTTTTCGGGAATATTTCATAATTACCTTTAAAATAATCCCTGTAGTAAAGTGGTAATTTTGAAAAATCCAGTTTTGATTTATTAATTGTGAGCCATTTTTTATCCTCTGGATAATGGTTTAAAAATAAGTCCTCTGCTGACATAAAAAAATAAGAACCATTAAAGTCAGGCTTAAAAGAATCGTCTTTTTGGGAAATATATCCGGCTCCAAGTGTAGTATCTACAAATTTCCAAACATTATCAATTTTTACAGCATTCCAAGCATGGTCTATTGCCAAATTTACTTGTCCAATTTGTGACGGGTCAGATTTTAAGGCTCCAGTTATTATCTCACTTTCAAGCCCTACTAAACGGCTTAATTTTTCAAACACCATTGAATACCCATGACAGATAGCCTTACCAGAAAGTAATGTTTTAGAAATTATTGATTCCTTAAATTTAATTTCCTTTGCTTTTTTTTCCTTTTCATCCTTATAAGAAAATGCCATACTCGATGCACTGTTCATTGAATTGGCTGCCGCAACATCAAACGCAATATTAAAAGCTATCCAGGAATAAACCGCTCTGGCTTTTTCAGAATCGCTGGTAAAATCCTTCTTAATCATATTGCTTATCGTTTCTAAGCTTTGAACTTTTGAAGGATATTTTTTTACAATTTCATCAACTTCCAAAAAGTCTTTAGAAAAAGAATTGTTGATACAAAAACACAGAAAAAGAGTGATAATTTTTCTCATTGCTAAATTTATTTTTTAATATGAATTATCTATAATGGCAAAAAATACCTTTATCGGATGGTGTCCATATTGCCGCTTTTTGGTTGGCTGCCTTTAAAGCATTGTTTGCCCAGGTATTACAGGTGTAAAACAGGCTGTATTTTCGATTGGCTTCATAGAAGCTGTCATTCTGCCCATAAGTTGTGGCATGAATCAGGATTGGATTTCCCTGAGAATCATATTGAAAGCTATCTTCAATATAAGCAATCAGTTTAGCATATTCCTCCTTGCTGATATTAATTTTCACACAGCTTTCGTTTTCTTTCAGCTGTTTGAAAAAAGTAGCATGCATGGCGGAAGTTCCCAAATAGAAAGCCGCATTAAATGCCGTGCTAAATTTCAGGTCAGACCATTCCGGTGTGTTTAAATAAAACCCTTTATCACCCCAGCCAAAACCAATAAACTGCATGGTAGAATCTTTTGAAGCAATATGTTCGTATTTTATTTTTTCACTCCAGTCTTTATATTCCGTTTTGATTGGAACCACAATATCGGTATGTACACCATTGGTTTTAATATAAATGGCGACGTCTTCCTGCTTGTCCTTGTCTTCAGTATTGACACCAATGTAAGGAATAGCAAGAGCTAACAGAATGTAAACAATAAAAAATCCGAGTATTCCTAAAATTATCTTCAGTAAAATCCTGAAAATTTTCTTCATGTTTTTCAAGCCTCAAAATTGGTTACAATTTCTTTTAACTCATTATCCAATTCGGCATTTGAAATCTTTTTATTTTCCACATCAAAATTGGTATAAAAGCTCGGAAGTGAAAACAGGGCTTTAATGTTAGCCCCATGTCTTGGCAGATTGCTGCTAGCAAAATCCAATACGCCCTTACCTCCTCTTCCGCCTGGTGAAGTTGCCATTAGCAGCATTGGTTTTTGCTGGAATACCTCATTGTCAATTCGGGAACTCCAATCATAAATATTTTTGAAAGCGGTAGAATAGATGCCGTTATTTTCAGCCAGAGAAACGACCAGAATATCTGCCGAAGCCAGCTTAGCCAAAAACTTTTTTGCAGTTTCGTGCTGTCCTACCTCTTTTTCCCTATCAACCGAAAAAAGCGGCATTTCAAAATCATTAAGGTCTAAAATTTCTACTTCCGCATCTTCAAAAAGCCCGGAAGCATAAGTAGCCAACATTTTATTAATCGATTTGGAGCTATTGCTCCCGCCAAAGGCAATTATTTTCATATCCTGGTTTTTGTATTGGTTTCCGCGTCTGTTATTTCAAAAATCTCTTTCTGGATTTCTACCGAATATTCATTAGGGCTAATACTGCCTCCGTAAGCTTTTGCATACACCTTAGTGAATTCAGCACCAAAATAAAGAATTATTGCGGAATAATACACCCATACCAAAATTATTATTATTGAACCGGCTGCCCCATAAACACTGGCAACAGTAGAATTCCCCAAATAGAGCCCGATTGCAAATTTACCAACCATAAAAAGTACGGCTGTAAAAGACGAACCTATGAAAGCGTCTTTCCACCTGATTTTTCCATCCGGCAGCGTCCTGAAAATAATAGTAAACAGCAACGTAATAATGGCAAATACCAGCAGTAGATTCAGCACATAAAAGATGTAAATGGTTCCTTCCTGAAAATATGACCGGAGTTTTGCACTTAAAAGGTCCATAACCGAATTGACCAACAAACTGACTAATAGCAAGAATCCGACAGAAACAATCATCGAAAACGACATCAATCGGTTTTGGATAAACTTTTTAAATCCTTTGTTGGGTTTTGCCTTGAGCCCCCATATAAAGTTTATGGAACTCTGGATTTCGGCAAAAACCCCGGAAGCTCCTATCAAAAGCATTACTCCTCCAAAAATGGCCGCAAATGCATTACTATCTGAAAGCTCCACATTTTTAATGGCATTTTGTATCTGGATTGCCGCATCATTACCTACAAGCCTGTTAATCTGTCCGTACAGCTCTCCGGTAACCGCATCTTTTCCAAAGAAGAAACCACAAAGCGTAATGATAATAATCATTAATGGAGGTATTGCAAAAATGGTATAATAAGAGAGTGATGCGCTTAATTTGATTGCATTGTCATCATTAAACTCTGATATCGTATTTTTGAGTAAATACCAGGTTTTTGAGAATAATCCTTTCGATTTCATAGTGCTTTTTGGTTTCGGTTTACTCAAATATAGCTGATTTTAAGAAATTCACCGGTCAGTTTATAGGATTTTTAACATGACATATCTTCATAAAAAAAGCGGCCAAGAAGCCGCTTTTAATTGTTTTATACTTTGAGATTATACATTAAATCTGAAGTGCATCACATCTCCATCTTTTACTATATATTCTTTACCTTCCACACGCAGTTTTCCGGCTTCTTTTACTTTAGATTCAGAACCGTAGGTTACGAAATCATCATAAGCAATTACTTCCGCACGGATAAATCCTTTTTCAAAATCAGTATGGATTACTCCGGCTGCCTGTGGCGCTGTTGCTCCAATATTGATTGTCCAGGCACGTACTTCTTTTACACCGGCGGTAAAATAAGTCTGTTGCTTCAACAACTTATAAGCCGCACGAATCAGTACAGACGACCCCGGTTCTGTCAAGCCCATGTCTTCAAGAAACACCTGACGTTCTTCATAACTTTCCAATTCTGTAATATCGGCCTCAGCCCCAACAGAAAGCACAATAACCTCTGCATCTTCGTCTTTTACCAATTCTCTAACCTGGTCTACATATTTATTTCCGTTAACTGCAGAAGCTTCATCCACATTACATACATACAAAACCGGTTTAGCGGTAATCAATTGGAACGATTCCAAAAGGGCTTCCTCATCATTATTTTGTGGCGTTATGGTTCTGGCTGATTTTGCCTGTAATAAAGCCTCACGGATTCGGTTAAGCAATGCCTGTTCAACCTGCGCTTCCTTGTTTCCTGTTTTGGCAGCACGGTTTACTTTCTCCAAACGTTTTTCAACAGTTTCAAGGTCTTTCAGCTGCAATTCGATATCGATCGTTTCTTTGTCACGGATTGGATTAACATTGCCATCCACATGCACTATATTATCATTATCAAAACAACGCAATACGTGAATGATAGCGTTACACTCGCGGATATTTCCAAGGAACTGATTCCCCAAACCTTCACCTTTACTTGCTCCTTTTACCAATCCTGCAATATCTACAATATCTACAGTAGCCATCTGAACGCGCTCCGGTTTCACCAATTCTTCCAACTTATTAATCCTCGGGTCCGGTACGTTTACGACTCCAATGTTCGGCTCGATAGTACAGAACGGGAAATTTGCGCTTTGCGCTTTTGCATTTGATAAACAATTGAATAATGTTGATTTTCCAACATTTGGCAACCCTACAATTCCTGCTTTCATTATGGTATAAGTATGATATTGATAATTTTAAGGGTGCAAATATACGCTTTTGGATTTGAAATTAAACCTCAATGCCTTTCTATTTTTATTTCTTAAAAAATTAAACTATTTCTATTAAAAAATAACATTTAGCAATTCTTTATGATTTTTTAAAAATCAATTTAACATAAAATCCTTAAATTTGTTAATATCACTCTAAATCAACTCATTATGAAAACTATTTTGTTAAGCAGCATTACATTGTTGGCGGCATTAAGCCTACAGGCCCAGAATAAAAATGTCACAGATGTTTCCAAAACCACGGTAACTACTGTTAAGGATTCTGATGGCGAGAAAACATACCTGAAAACCCAGGAAGTTAAGGAAGTTCAGAATATCGAGTTCCAAAATGCGGATTCCAAAGCATTAAACAAAGACTTGAAGGAAACACCTGTTGAAGTAATTTCAAAAACTCAGGTAATCAATCCTGACGGAAGTACCCGAACAGTAGATATTGACCGTTCCTCTTATTATACATCAAATGGTAAAACCTATCAGTTACGATTAGACCCGGCCGGTTACGTGATTACCACACAGGACAATAAAAGACTGGGACTTTTGAGAGCTACAACTACAAACAGTTATATCTACAGAGGTAAAAACCAGACTTCAATAGGTTATTTTGACACCAACGGAAATTTGGTCGTAGAAACTTATGACGACAAATCCGATAAGGTTTCTATAGAGACCTATGTACGTTCTCCGAAATAAAATTTTATTGACACACATAAAAAAACCTGAATTGTTTAATTCAGGTTTTTTTATTTTCTTTTAATAAGTAAGATTACTCCCCATGTAAAAAGGCCTGCCTGTTAAGCAAAGTCTCTTCACTTTCTACATGGTTGTCGTCCGGAACGCAACAGTCAACCGGACAAACGGCAGCGCATTGCGGCTCTTCGTGGAATCCTTTACATTCTGTACATTTACCCGGAACAATATAATAGATATCATCCGAAAGAGGCGTATGTGGCGCATCCGCATCCACTTCCTCTCCATTTGGAAGCACTATTTTTCCATTAAGTTTCGTTCCGTCTTTATATCTCCAATCATCTGCACCTTCATAGATGGCAGTATTTGGGCATTCTGGTTCGCAAGCACCACAATTGATGCATTCGTCTGTTATTATGATTGCCATTTTTTCATTTTTTGCTATAAGCTATAGGCAATATGCGTAAGGCTTGCCTGCTGCCTAGAAAAGGTTTATTTTTGTGCAAAATTACATCCAAAACAATTCATAAGCAAATCAATATGACTTTAGAGCACAAAAAAAATATTTTCGCAGAGTTAGGAAAATTCTTAAGTCAATTTTCTGAAAATGAAAGTATTAAAAAAGAAAACGTTTTACATAACGATTTGTTTTTCAATGATTTTTTGGATTTGATTGAGTTGTCTCAATCCCATAACGGTTGGTATACCCCGGAACAGGTATACTTTGCCATACGCTCCTGGGCTGAAGCCTTGACAAAAGAAAACCTGAACCAATGGCTTTCCAAATACAATCTGGAAAACGTTGGCGGAAAAACAGTTGGATTGGTTTTGGCTGGAAATATCCCATTGGTGGGCTTTCATGATTTTTTGAGTGTTTTAATTTCCGGTCATAAAGTATTGGTCAAAACCTCTTCAAATGACCAGCATCTGTTGCCGTTTTTAGCAAAATACATTATGGCTGTCGAACCAAAAATGGCAGAATACATCATATTCACTGAAGGAAAATTAGAAAATTTTGATGCTGTCATTGCAACAGGAAGTAATAATACGGCCCGTTATTTTGAATATTATTTTAAGGACAAACCTTCCATAATCAGAAAGAACAGAAATTCTGTTGCGGTATTGGACGGCACGGAATCCAAAGAAGACTTTATTCAACTGGGTGAGGACATCTTCCGATATTTCGGATTGGGCTGCAGAAACGTTTCCAAACTTTTTGTCCCAAAAGATTATAAATTCGAAGCCTTTTTTGAAGGGATTTTTGAGTATCAGGATGTCATCCATTATGAAAAATATGCCAACAATTACGACTACAATAAGGCAGTCTTCCTGATGAGTAATTTCAAACTGCTCGATAACGGATTCCTTACTATTAAGGAAGACACGAGCTATTCCTCTCCTATTTCAAGTGTATTTTATGAATTCTATCAAAATACAGAGGAACTTAAAAAACGTCTTATAACAGATAATGAGCAAATCCAATGTATTGTTTCCAAAGGAATAATTGAAAACAGCATTCCGTTTGGCAAAACACAGAAACCGGAACTTTGGGACTATGCTGACAATGTAGACACTATTGCATTTCTTTCATCGATTTAGTCAAAATAGCTCATAAAAATAGTTTTACTATATCGTTTTCGTTAATAACCTTACGAAATTATCATGAAAAGGCTAAGAAATCTTTAATCTTAATTCCTGAAATTTGCTTTTCAAACTCACAACAACACTTTCTTAAAAACACAGCATGAAAAAGCATAACTACAGTGCAGGTCCTTGCATCCTGCCGCAAGAAGTATTTGAAAAATCAGCACAGGCTATTTTGAACTTCAATGATTCGGGCTTATCCATTCTGGAAATTTCACACAGGAGTAAAGATTTTGTAGCCGTAATGGAAGAAGCCAGAGCCCTGGTTTTGGAACTTCTGGGCTTGCAGGGAAAAGGTTATCAGGCTTTATTTTTACAAGGCGGCGCCAGTATGGAATTTTTACGGGTTCCTTACAATTTATTGCGAGACGGCGGGAAAGCTTCTTATTTAGATACCGGAACCTGGGCAGCAGGAGCCATAAAGGAAGCCAAAGCATTTGGAGAAACCATTGTGGTTGCTTCCTCAAAAGAAGATAAATACAATCATATTCCTAAACATTATGCTATTCCTGCAGATGCTGATTATTTTCACTGCACCTCCAACAATACGATTTACGGAACACAGATAAAAGAATTTCCGGAAACAAAAATTCCGGTAGTCTGCGATATGAGTTCGGATATTTTTTCACGCCAACTCGATTTCTCAAAATTTGACCTCATTTATGCCGGAGCTCAAAAAAACATGGGACCAGCAGGAGTTACGCTCGTAGTGGTCAAAGAAGCTATTTTGGGTAAAACAGGACGAAACATACCGAATATATTAAACTATCAGCAGCACATTGAAAAAGAAAGTATGTACAATACACCTGCAGTTTTTGCAGTCTACACTTCCCTACTGACATTGCAATGGCTAAAACGACAAGGTGGAATTCCTGCCATTGAAAAAATCAACGAGGCCAAAGCCCAGTTATTATATGCAGAAATAGACCGAAACCCATTATTCAACGGAACAGCCGTTACAGAAGACCGTTCCAACATGAATGCGACTTTCTTGCTAAAGGACGAAACCCAGGCACAGGCATTCGACCAGTATTGGAAAGAAGCCGGAATATCTGGTCTGACCGGACATCGTTCCGTAGGCGGTTACAGGGCTTCCATGTATAATGCTTTGCCTTTGGAGAGCGTACAGGTACTGGTAGATGTAATGAAGGAATTTGAAAAGACAAATGCCTGATTCACCAAAACATAAAACACAATTAAGAAACATGAAAGTATTAGCCAACGACGGAATTTCAAAAAGCGGCATCATCGCTTTGGAAAAAGGCGGATTTGAAGTCATAACGACCAAGGTAGCACAGGAACAGGTCGCCAATTATATCAATAAAAATGCTATTTCAGTGCTTTTAGTACGAAGTGCAACTAAAGTAAGACAAGACATTATTGACAACTGCCCTACGCTGAAAGTTATAGGCAGAGGCGGTGTAGGCATGGATAATATCGATGTGGATTATGCCCGCGAAAAAGGAATACATGTTATCAACACTCCGGCTTCTTCATCAGAATCTGTGGCCGAACTGGTTTTTGCCCACCTTTTTTCGGGCGTACGATTCCTGCATGATGCCAACCGCAACATGCCGCTTGAAGGTGATTCTAATTTTGAAGGACTAAAGAAAGCGTATGCCAATGGAATTGAATTAAAAGGAAAAACACTTGGAATAATCGGTTTTGGAAAAATAGGAAAAGCGGTTGCCAAAATCGGACTCGGATTGGGCATGCGTGTCATCGCTTCCGATAAGTTTGTAGGCAATGCAGAAATTAAGGTGGATTTTTATAATGGTCAGTTTATTAATGTTGACATCGTGACTGAACCAATGGAAGATATTTTAAGGCATTCCGACTTTATCTCATTGCACGTTCCTGCACAAGACGGATATGTAATCGGGAAAGAAGAATTTGAGCAGATGAAAGACGGTGTGGGAATTATAAACGCTTCGCGTGGCGGTATAATTAACGAAGTTGACCTTATTGAAGCCTTAGATAACGGAAAGGTTTTATTTGCCGGACTGGATGTTTTTGAAGAAGAACCTACACCAGCCGTACAGGTTCTCATGCACCCTAAAATATCACTAACACCGCATATTGGTGCAGCAACATTGGAAGCACAGGACCGAATTGGAATTGAACTGGCAGAACAAATCATCAGTTTATTAAAATCAGACATATAATTTATCATTCTTGTTAAATATTAGGCTTTTTTGTATAGATTTGTTTAAACTTTAAACTTACAGAAGATGCTAGAACAATTATCCGATTTAGTAAGACAGTACGGAAACGACGCTGTAGTAAACAATAATTCCGTACCAAATGAATTGAACGAAGGTGTTATGGACGAAGCCAGCACCTCTATTTTTTCAGGGCTTCAGAAAATTATTTCTGATGGTGGCGCAGACCAGATTGGTCAATTGTTTCAAGGCGATAATGCCGGTTCAGCATCAAATCCTGTTGTGAAACAACTAACAGAGCAGCTTTCCGGAAATCTGGGAGAAAAATTCGGCCTTAGCAGTGATGCTGCTTCGGGTGTTGCCGGCGGACTAATTCCAAAAGTTTTAGGGTCTCTGATTGGAAAAGCAAAAAATCCTAACGACAAAAGTTTTGAAATTTCAGACATTGTCAACTCCCTTAGCGGTGGTCAGGGCGGTTCATCTATCATGGATGCCATCCAGAAATATGGAGGTCAGTTTGGATTAGACCAAAACAATGACGGCAAGATAGACATGAGTGATGCAATGGCTGCTGTCAATAAAAAAGGAGGCATCGGTGGTTTTCTTGGAAAACTTTTCGGAAGATAAATCATTACAATATAGTATACTAAGGCCAGACTGACGTCTGGCTTTTTTTTGTTAAAAATATAAGAAGCCGAAAAAGCATTCCGAAAAGAATGAGTAACTTTATACAAATCCTGTCAAACATGAAAAATCTCATTTACATCATTGCGTTATTCTTTTTGATTTTTGGATGTACCACAACAAAAGATACAAAAACCAAAACGTTTCAACAGACTGATAAGGCGGTACAAAATGACACGATAAAAATTGCCAATGAAGAACTTGAATATGAAGTTATCATTATCGACCCGGGATTCAACAGCTGGTTTTACAGCTATGCAAGGCCACGAAATTATTATTCACAACAATACATGGAAACGCGAAACCGCGTGTGGGTCATGGAATGGAATAGCCGTTTCAACCAGGGCGACCGACGCTTTGATATGAGTATTGACTATCAAAACAATATAAACTATGGCTATGAAGTTAATTATATGCTGTATAACTATCTCACTTATTTTCAACTTACCCATAATATAAAACTTGGAGGTTTTGTGCCTCGAATTTAAAGTTGTAGTTTTGCGCTATATTTATTAAGTATGAATAAGCTTAAAAAGCGCTGGGGCATTACATCAAACTACCAGCTTGTCATAATTTTTATTGTTTTTGCCATAAACGGTTCCCTTTCAGCCCGTATTTCCTATTTTTTGATGGGACTTCTCGGAATAACAAAAGAAAATACGCATTGGTCGCTATACTATATCATTCTATTGGTATTGGTGTTACCACTTTATCCTTTTATGCTAATGGTTTTCGGATATATTTTTGGACAATCGGGATTTTTCTTTCCTTTTGCCAAGCGAATGATTCGAAGCATGAGATTGGGATTTTTATTGCCTAAAGAAAAAAACGAAGAAAGCAACTAAGTTGCAACTGCTATAAAAAAGAAAAGCCGGAATTGAACTTCCGGCTTTTTTATTATCTAACAAAATCGTTACTTTTTTTCATTGCTGAAATAATAAGTATAAATCCATGTCAGGGTAAATGTTGGCAATATATCTGTTAAGGGAAATAATTCTTCCAGAAAAGAGATGATACCCCCAACCGTACCTACTGTTCCCTTATACATTCTTGCCAGGATAAATCCTGAAATAGGAGCCCAGGCAATATCTGCAAATTCTCCAATAAAAGGAAGTGCATAAGTTGTCATTCCTATAACATCAAACAGTATACTCAATAGTAACTGTTTCTGTTTTTTGCCTGAAGCGACTTTAATCTGAACTTGTTCTGTCATTTTCAATTGTTTAGTCGCTATTATAACGCAAAACTAATGCCAATTATTTTTTCAGCTTTCCTGCAAACTGCTTTCTTACTTTTTCAACTTTTGGGGTAATGACATAACTACAATAGGACTTCTCCTTATTTCTTGCATAATAATTCTGATGGTAGTTTTCTGCTACGTAGAATTTACCCGCAGGAGAAACTTTAGTCACAACCGGTTTACCAAATGTATTTTCTCTATCCAGAAGTTTTATATAGTCCTCTGCCAGTTTCTTTTGTTCCTCATTGTGGTAAAAAATTTCACTTCTGTATTGGGTACCAATATCTGCTCCCTGACGGTTTAATGTTGTTGGGTCATGGGTTGCAAAAAATATTTCCAATAATTCGCCAAAGCTAATCTTATTCGGGTCAAAAGTAATTTGTGTTGCTTCCGCATGTCCTGTTGTTCCGGTAGAAACTTCCTCATAAGTTGGATTTTCGGTCTTACCTCCGGTATAGCCCGATTCTACTTTTTTAACACCGTCCAACTCTAAAAATATAGCTTCTGTACACCAGAAACATCCACCTCCAAAGGTTGCAATCTCTAATCCTTTTTCTACTTCCATTTTTATGGGTTCCTTAATTTCAGAAATTAATTGTTCTTGTTCCTTTTCTTTTGACTGGCATGAAATCGTAATCAAAGTCAGCAGTCCAATCATCTTTTTCATTGTGTCCTTAGTTTTCCTCAAAAATAACGATTATCTGAAGTTTCAGGAATGGCATTAACTAAACTTTATCACTAAGAATAACCTGCTAAAGATGGGAAAATTTTCAAAAACTTTGTTTCTTTGTACAAATAGGAAAAAATGATTCAGGCAAAAAACCTACATAAATATTACGACAAGCTCCATGTATTAAAAGGCGTTGACCTCCATATTGAAAAAGGTGAAATCGTCTCAATTGTGGGAGCTTCCGGAGCCGGAAAAACCACGTTACTTCAAATTCTGGGAACATTAGACAAACCGAATATAGAAAACGGAACCGAATTACAAATCGACGGAGAAAACATCCTGCATCTTAATGACAAGGCACTCTCCCGTTTCAGAAACCTAAAACTTGGATTTATATTCCAATTCCACCAGCTTTTACCTGAATTTACGGCTTTGGAAAATGTGTGCATTCCTGCTTTTATTGCCGGAAAATCAAAATCGGAAACCGAAGCGGAAGCCAAAAGACTTTTAGATTACCTTGGATTGTCACACAGGATTGACCATAAGCCGGGAGAACTTTCCGGTGGTGAGCAACAACGTGTGGCCGTTGCGCGTTCGCTTATTAACAAACCTGCCGTCATCTTCGCTGATGAGCCATCCGGAAATTTAGATACTGTTTCCGCAGAAAATCTACACCAATTGTTCTTTAAGCTTAGAGATGAGTTTGGACAAACGTTTGTAATTGTTACCCACAACGAAGAGCTGGCTAATATGGCAGACCGAAAACTGGTAATGTCTGACGGATTGATTCCGTAACCTACCAACTAATTTATGACAGATACAGAATTAAAAGCCTTCCTTAACGAAAAGGTTGAATTATACAATAATCCTGATTTTATTGAATCCGATCCTATTCAGATTCCGCATGCTTTTTCAATAAAGGAAGATATCGAGATTGCCGGATTCTTAAGTTCGATTATCGCGTGGGGCAATCGGAAAATGATTATCAATAATTCCAAAAAAATGATGGAATTGATGGGGAACTCTCCTTATGATTTTATCATGACCCATCAGGATTACCAATTGGAACGACTGGAAAATTTTGTACACAGGACTTTCAACGGACAGGATTTTATCAGTTTTATCAAAGCTTTACAGAATATTTATACCAATCATAGTGGACTGGAAGCTGTCTTTTTGAAAAACCAAAAAGGAGATTCTATGCAGCATAGCATTCATGAATTTAAAAAAATCTTCTTTGAAATAGAGCATCTGCAACGAACCCAAAAACATATTTCTGACCCGCTGAATAATTCCGCAGCCAAAAGAATCAACATGTTTTTGAGATGGATGGTTCGTCAGGACAAAAAAGGCGTTGATTTTGGAATCTGGAAAACCATTTCACCTTCTGCCCTGTCCTGCCCGCTTGATGTACACTCTGGAAATGTAGCACGAAAACTAGGTCTTTTACACCGAAAACAAAACGATGCCAAGGCATTGGCAGAATTAGATTTACAATTGCGAAAACTGGACCCGAACGACCCTGTGAAATATGATTTTGCTTTATTTGGTTTGGGTGTGTTCGAAGGGTTTTAAATAACCTTCTGTTAAGGCTTAAAAGCATCCCAATCTGAGAAATCCAAATTTTAACGTACCTTTGCCCAAAATTTATACAATATGTCAACTTTTGAGCAATTCAACCTTCCTAAATCTTTACAAAAAGCAATTGATGATTTAGGATTCACTTCACCTACACCAATTCAGGAAAGGTCATTTTCTGTAATTGCATCAGGGCGTGACATGATGGGTATTGCCCAGACAGGAACAGGAAAAACTTTTGCCTACCTTCTGCCTTTGTTAAAACTGTATAAGTTCACTCCTACACATACACCAAAAATTGTAATTCTGGTTCCTACCAGAGAATTGGTAGTACAGGTTGTAGAAGAAGTTGAAAAGCTAACCAAATACATGTCCGTCAGGACTTTGGGCATTTACGGAGGTGTCAATATCAACACTCAAAAAACTTCTGTTTATCAGGGAATAGATGTTTTGGTTGGTACACCGGGTCGTGTCATGGATTTGGCTTTAGACAATGTATTGCGTTTTGATGAAACCCAAAAACTGGTGATTGATGAATTTGATGAAATGCTGAATCTTGGTTTCCGCGTACAGCTAACTTCCATTTTGGCAATGATGCGTCCAAAACGCCAAAATATCCTTTTCTCTGCTACAATGACTGATGAAGTTGATGCTGTATTGGAAGATTATTTTGATTTTCCGGAAGAAGTTTCGCTGGCCCCATCCGGAACACCATTGGAAAAAATCAAGCAGGTCAAATATGCCGTTCCGAATTTCAACACAAAAATTAACCTGTTGAAACATCTTTTGTCAACTGACGAGTCCATGTCACGAATCTTAATTTTCGTGAATAACAAGCGTTTTGTTGATATGATTTACGACCGTATTGAAGAAGATTTTGGTGAGCAGTTTGGTGTGATTCATTCCAACAAGTCTCAGAATTATCGTCTTACTACTATGCAGGATTTCCAAAAAGGAGATTTGAGGGGAATCATCACCACAGACGTTATGGCCAGAGGTTTGGACATTTCTGATATTACCCATGTATTGAATTTTGATGTTGCAGAAATCCCGGAACAATACATCCATAGAATTGGAAGAACCGGTCGTGCCGATAAAGAAGGAACCGCTATCAGTTTTGTAGGACCAAAGGAAGAAGATGCTTTTATTGAGTGTGAAATGCTGATGGACATGGAAGTAGATATGCTTCCAATTCCGGAAGGAGTTGAAATTTCAACTGTTCTTATCGAATCAGAAAAAGTAAAACAACCGATTAAGCTTTTGAAAAAAGTCAAAAAAGAAGGAGGCAGTGCTTTTCATGAAAAATCAGACAAGAACAAAAAAGTCAATCTGGGCGGTCCCGGCAAAACTAAACCAAGAAAGACAAAGCCAAGAAACCGTGCTGTGGAAAGAAACCGAGACAAAAAGAGAAAAGATAAAGGCAAATAGAATTTAGAATTTGGTAAAAACCAAACAAACGGGAGAACAAAGCTCAATTCTTTTTCCGGTATCGGAAAGCTTTCCTGTAGTTTTATCTATCCTGAATATCACAACATCGTTTGTATATTGGTGTGCGACCAGTAAAAATTTACCGCTTGGGTCAATGGCAAAATTCCTCGGACCTTTTCCCTTAGTGCTTACCTGATTGACTAAATCCAACGTTCCTTTTTTATTAATAGCAAAGACGTTGATGGTGTTGGCATCTCCCCTGTTTGTGGCATATAAAAAATGTCCGTCGGGCGAAATATGAATGTCTGCCGCACTATTTTCTCCTTTAAAATCTTTAGCTACAACAGTAGTTTCCTGAAGCTGTTTTAAAGAACCATTTTTGTATTTAAAAACAGTAAGTGTTCCATCCAGTTCCTGAAGCAAGTAGACAAACTTCCCATCTTTACTAAACGTAAGATGACGAGGACCGCTTCCTGGTTTTACAGCTATTTTATCTTTTAATTCCAATATTTTTTCCGGAGCATTCTTATTGTATTTGTAAACGTAAATCATATCCATTCCTAAATCATTTGCCAAAATATATTTTTTATCCGGTGAAAAATATACCATATGAACATGGGCACTTTCCTGTCGGCTTTTATTGATTCCTTTTCCGGTATGTTGTATAACCTGTTTGGCTTCTTGCAGACTTCCATCTGCCTTCTTTTCAAAAACAACGATACTTCCTCCTGAATAATTTGCTACAATTACATTTTTGTCATCATTAATAATATAACACGGGTCGGCACCTTTCGAATCCTGAGAGTTTAACAGTTGCAATTGGCCGCTTTTTGAATCAAAACGGAAAGAACTTATTTTACTGTCTGCTCCATTTTCATTAACGCTGTAGACATATTTGACATCTTCCGAAACCGTGAGATAACTCGGATTGTCTGTTTTCTGTGTCTTTTTTAAAGAAAAATCACCGGTGTCCGGACTAAAATCATAAACATATATTCCTTTACTTTCACAGGAATTCGTGTAGGTTCCTACAATCAGATTATAAATTTTATCCTGGGCTTTTGCATTCATAACAAATAAAAAAACAAGAAGAAAGAAATTGATTTTTTTCATTTTGAAAATTGTTTAGAACAAAAATAAGGCTTCGGAAAGCAAAAGCATCATCACGAAATGTTAATTTCACTTATGTTGAGGCGATAGATTTTTGCCTCAGATTAAACCAATTTACACAGTTTTAGACATTGAATCATTTTAATCCTTTAATCTGTGGCTTTTTATAAATATCAAAAGATTCGTTTTTAGTCGCGGATTACATGGATTATGCAGATTTACGCGGATTTTAGGCATCAAATCTTTTTAATCCTTCAATCTGTGGCTTTTTAACCTGCCAATTTAATATTCCAAAAAAATCTCCAAACTAGCTACGACAACTGCCAACTAATTTGTATTTTTGACAAACTTTCAATAAATGCAGTTCAAACACCCTGAAATTCTTTACTTCCTTTTCTTATTGGTCATTCCAATTCTGGTTCATTTATTTCAACTGCGTCGTTTCAAGAAAGAATATTTTACCAACGTACATTTTCTAAAAGAGCTTGCCATACAAACCCGAAAAAGTTCGAGGTTAAAAAAATGGCTTTTATTACTTACCCGGTTATTTCTTCTGGCTTGTTTGATTATTGCATTTGCCCAGCCTTTTTTCCAGGCTAAAGACAGTAAAGGAATCACGAACGAAATGTTTATCGTTCTCGACAATTCCTTTTCAATGCAGGCCAAAGGAAAACAAGGCGAATTGATGAAACGGGCAGTTCAGGAATTATTGGAAAACGTTCCTGAAAACCAGACTTTTTCACTAATTACAAACTCTGAAACTTTTTGGAATACCGACATAAAATCCATCCAAAGAGAATTGCAAAACCTAAAATACAGTGCTTCTCCCTTTGTTTTGGATAATTTGATGGCCAAAATAAAATCCAGAAAATCGCCTTATAACAAAGACATAGTAATTATTACAGACGCAGTGGGTTTACAGCCAAAACAGCTTAAAAACATTGATAGCACTTCAAATGCCTATTTTATCATTCCAAAAGCAGAACAAAAGAACAATGTAGCTATTGACAGCGTTTTCATCCAACAGGCTTTGGACAATTTTTACGAAATAGGCATCACGCTTTCTTTCTACGGTGACAATGAAAAGGATATTCCTATTTCTCTTTATAATAACAAAAAACTGGTTGCCAAAACCATAGTCAATTTTGAAGGCAAAGAAAAGTCAATCAATTTTACTATTCCAAAAGGAGATTTCAATGGTTATGCCGCCATAGATGACAATGCTCTGCAATATGATAACCAATTATTTTTCAGTATTTCAAAGCCGCAAAAGATGAACATTGTTAGCATTGGACAGCCTGAAAAAAGCAGCTTCCTGAAAAAAATCTATTCTGATAATGAATTTATTTTCAGCAACTTCGACTTAAAAACACTGGATTACAATATACTGGAAAAACAAGATGCTATTATCTTAAACGAGGTTCCTGAAGTTCCTCAAGCTTTGCAGACCACCTTAAAAACTTTTGTAGAAAAAGGTGGCAATCTGATTGTTATTCCGTCTTCTGAAAGCAGTATTTCCAACCTGAATAGCCTGATGGGAAATTTCGGAAAAATACAATTCAAATCTTTAGAAAACGGAGAGAAACTGGTTACCAAAATTGCCTTTAATCATCCGCTCTACAGTACCGTTTTTGAGAAAAAGATTGACAATTTCCAATATCCGAATGTTAGCAGTGCTTACAGCATTTCAAGTGCTTATCCATCAATATTGAGTTTTGAAGACCAGAATGCTTTTCTTACGGCAATACAAAATCCGGTCAGTTCGGTTTATGTATTTTCGGCTCCGCTAAATAAAAACAACTCCAATTTCCAGAATTCACCTTTGATTGTGCCTACTTTTTACAATATGGCATTAAGCAGTCAGAAAACTGGAATCAGCGCCTTGACTATTGGTGAAAATAGCCCTTTCCTTATTGACGCTTCCCTCTCCAAAGATGAAATTGTTGAGATCAAAAGTCTTTCGGAAGAAACGAATGAGAAATTCATTCCAATGCAGCAGATATTGAATAATAAAGTCAAACTTACGTTCAACGATTTTCCACAGGAAGCCGGAAATTATGGCATCTACAAGCAAGATAATCTTTTAAAGGAAATCAGCTTTAATTATGCCCGAACAGAAAGCAATATCGCTACTTCCAATGAATCCGTATTATCAGATTATAATGTTATTGGAAGCATTGATGAAGTTTTTGATACTTTACAAACCAACAGGACAGACAATGAAATATGGAAATGGTTTGTGTTTTTAACGCTACTCTTTTTAGTCACTGAAATATTGATACAAAAATTCGTAAAATGAACCTAATTATCAGACAAGCTAAGGTTATTGACCCTAAAAGCCCTTATCACAATGAGATTGCCGATTTGAAAATTGAGGGTGGCGTCATTACTAAAATTGGAAAAAAGCTCCAGAATCCTGATAAACTTAAAGAAGTTACTTTTCAAGGTCTTCATATATCACAAGGCTGGTTTGATTCCAGTGTTAGCTTAGGCGAACCGGGTTTTGAAGACAGGGAAACTCTTTCTAACGGACTGAATACAGCCGGAAAAAGTGGTTTTACGGCCATCGCCTTGCAACCCAATGCTTTTCCGATTCCAGACAGCCAATCGGGAATCAGTTTTTCAAAAAGAAAAGCAGAAGGTTTTGCCACAGAACTGTTCCCTATTGGGGCACTGACTAAAGGAAGCGAAGGTAAAGACCTTGCCGAGCTGTTTGATATGAAAAATTCTGGCGCCGTGGCTTTTGGTGATTATAACAAAAGCTTGTCAAATGCCAACCTGCTAAAAATTGCGCTGCAATATGTACAGGATTTTAATGGATTGGTTATCGCCTATTCTCAGGATTCGGATATTAAGGGAGCAGGTGTTGCCAATGAAGGTATAGCCAGCACCCGCCTTGGCCTGAAAGGTATTCCTTCTCTGGCAGAAGAATTGCAGGTTTCAAGGAATTTGTTTATCTTAGAATATACCGGAGGAAAATTACACATCCCAACTATTTCAACCGCAAAATCGGTACAGCTTATCAAAGAAGCGAAAGCGAAAGGTTTGGATGTGACCTGTAGTGTGGCCATTCATAATCTGGTATTGACCGATGAAAAATTGGATGGTTTTGATACCCGATATAAAGTAACTCCTCCGTTAAGAAGTGAAACAGACAGAAAGGCCTTGGTAAAAGCTGTAAAAGACGGAATCATCGATATGATTACCTCCGACCATAATCCGATGGATATCGAACACAAAAAAATGGAGTTTGATATGGCCAAAAACGGAACTATTGGATTGGAAAGCGCTTTTGGAGCATTACTGACTGTTCTTCCTCTGGAAACAGTAATTGAAAAACTGACTCAGGGAAAAGAAATTTTCAGTATTGACGAAAGTGTTATCAAAGAAGGAAATAAAGCAAATCTGACCCTGTTTAATCCTGAAGAGAAATGGACATTTGGTAAAGAAAGCATCTTGTCAAAATCAAAAAATTCAGCTTTTCTGGGAGAATCCATGAAAGGAAAAGCCTATGGAATATACAATAACCAACAATTGGTTTTAAACGAATAGATTATGGAAAATACAGTTAACGAAGGAAAAAACATTGCTATTATAACCCACCTTACCATCATAGGAACAATAATCGCTGCGGTATTAAATGGCGATAAAAAAAATGCTTTTGCAGGCTTTTATATCCGACAGACTTTAGGAATATTCCTTCTGTTCTTTGCTTTAGGCTATCCTGTTGGATTGTTTGACAGCTGGATGATTTCATCAGCCCTGTATATCTTTATTTTTATTTTATGGGCCTATAGTTTTGTGAGCGCACTTCAGGGACAGATGAACAAAATTCCTCTCTTGGGAGGTTTCTTCCAAAAAGCATTTAAAAACCTTACTTAAAACTAATGAAATCAAATATAGAATATCTTATTCGGGAACCTAAAATAAAAAAAGAAAAGAATCCGCTGCTGTTATTGCTTCATGGTTATGGAAGTAACGAAGAAGACCTCTTTTCTTTTGCTTCTGAACTTCCTGATGAATATTATGTGGTTTCGGCCCGCGCACCTTATAATCTGCAGCCATATGGACACGCCTGGTATGCCATCAATTTTGATGCGGATGAAAATAAATTTTCGGATATTGACCAGGCTAAGGAATCAAGAGACCTTATTGCAAAGCTCATCAACGAACTGATTTCTGAACTTCCTATTGACTTCCAGAATGTAACATTGATTGGATTCAGCCAGGGAACAATCCTGAGCTATGCCGTTGCTTTAAGCTATCCTGAAAAAGTTAAAAATGTTATTGCTTTAAGCGGTCATATCAATACTGATTTATTAGTTCCGGGCTATGAAAAAAATGATTTCAGGCATCTGAACCTGTTTATTTCCCACGGAACTGTTGACCAGGTAATTCCGGTAGAATGGGCACGAAAAGCGCCTGATTTACTTAAAAAATTAGGAATAGAAGCAACCTATAAAGAATATCCGATTGGACACGGCGTATCGCCACAAAATTTTTACGATTTTAGAAACTGGTTAGAAAATCACAAATAAAAAAGGATTCCGATTTGGAATCCTTTTTAGTATGTTTTAATCTTCTGCCTTATCGCTTCCGGTTATCACTTCCTCATTAATCAGCGCTCCTGCATACATCAGCGAGTCGCCTTTCATCAATTGATAGCCATTTGTAGTTTGCAATTTCCAATCGTCTTTCACATAAGGCTTTCCTTCCGCCTCTCTTTCCAGTATCATGGATGTTTTTTCATTAGGCATAAAAAGCTCTGCTTTATTTCCTCCATTCTCTTCCAAAATAGCAAAAGCGCTATAAATTGCTTCTCCCTGTTTTATTTCTGCAGCGGGGTTCAAACGGATACCAACCTCAAACGGACGAACACAGGTTCTTTTCAATTCAGACCAGGTATAACCTGCTGAAGCGACACATCCTTTATCGTCTTTATCGTTTCCTACTACTGTTCCCAGACTGTCTTTCTGGATTGACAGATCAGAATTCCTACCCAGGTCTTTACAGGAAAAAGCTGAAACAGTAATAAAGGCCAACATAAATACTTTTTTCATAATTGTTTTGGGGTTAGTCTTGATAGCCTATAAAATTATAAAAAAACTTCTATTTTAATGTGGCAGGATAGATAAAAGTATCCATCGTTTCATATTCCGTAGGCTTACCTTCCTGTTTGTAATATTTTATCATGACTTCGCCCCAGGCTTTTCCAATACTAAAAT
Organism: Flavobacterium lindanitolerans; assembly: GCF_002846575.1. NCBI lineage: Bacteria > Pseudomonadati > Bacteroidota > Flavobacteriia > Flavobacteriales > Flavobacteriaceae > Flavobacterium > Flavobacterium lindanitolerans. Next base: position 1,917,580 of record NZ_PJND01000007.1, on the reverse strand, counting down.
CGGCTATAATCCAACGGTTGTTCAAAATTTTTATCTTATTGATAATTGCCTTGTCACCATTAATCTTGTCATATTTTGTAAGTGGATTCCCTTCAGGTTTTTCATTCAAGGAATTGATTTCATCACGAATTTCAGCTGATAACTGATTGATATCAAATTGTTCAAAATAATCCATAGCGTTATCATTATATTCCAAAGAAAAATAATTTGCCTCCATAACCTGATTGTTTAAGGCCGCTATGGAATCTTTTTTTGCCTTGGATTCCTTCTGGAAGTTAGCTATTCTGTCTTCTTCAAATTTTACTTTTTTTGTAAAATACATATAAGTAAAGATGTTCAACAGTACAGACAAAATGAAAAGATATAACAGTGGTTTTTTCATTGTTTTTTGATTTTAGATAGTTATTTGCAAATTGTCATACGCCAGATATACATTTTCAGGAAGTATCTTCTCTACTTCATCGTGAAAACCCATCCTGTGACTGATATGAGTCAGGTAAGCCTTTTCAGGGCGAACCGTATTAATAAATTCCAGAGCTTCTTCCAGATTGAAATGAGAATGGTGCGGTTCTTCCCGTAAAGCATTAACTACAAGTACTTTTAATCCTTTTAGCTTTTCAACTTCAGACGGTTCAATAGTCTTAACATCCGTCAGATAGGCAAAATCGTCTATCCTGTAACCAAAAACCTGAAGATTACCGTGCATCACATTAATTGGAATCGCCTTTTTATTCCCAATATCGAAACTCTGCCCGTTAACTACCTCTATTGGTTCAACAGACGGAGCACCCGGATATTTGTCGACCGTTTCAAAAACATAATCAAACCTCCGTTTAAGCGATTCTAAAACCCTTTTGTGCAGATAGATTGGAATATTGCCCTGCCTGAAATTGAACGGACGGATATCATCCAAACCTGCAGTATGGTCTGAATGTTCGTGTGTAAAGAGGATACCATCAATTTTAGGGCATTGCGATACCAGCATTTGCTGTCTGAAATCCGGTCCGCAATCAATAACAAAAGAATGATTTTCCCAGGAAATCCAAACAGACACACGAAGACGCTTATCTTTTGCGTTGGTACTTTTACATACGGGATGCTCGCTTCCTATTACCGGAATGCCCTGTGAAGTACCCGTACCTAAAAAATAGACTTTCAATTGACGTTAATTTTTTACAAAAATAGGATTAATTCCCTTTAATAAAAGCCCTATTTTGTTAACTTTGCAAAGTATTATCACTATTATGAGAAACGACGAAAACGAGATTAAACTCAAAGGAGATAAGGTCATTGAGCAGATTCCTTCCATAAAGGATAAAGCGCTCCGTATCAACTTGAATGAAAATATATATGGTACTTTTGCCGAGATTGGTGCCGGTCAGGAAACTGTAAGGCATTTCTTTAGAACAGGTGGTTCATCCGGAACGATTGCTAAGGCGATGTCTGCCTATGACAAGGATTTTAGCGACGCCATCTATGGTGCTGAAGCTGATGGAAGATATGTTACAGAGGCCCGATTAAAAAAAATGCTTTCACACGAAGTAAAGCTTGTGGAACAGCGTCTTAAACGAGACAAACATCCCAGCAAAATGTTTTTTAGCTACGCCAACACGGTAGCCACTATCGATTTTGCAAAACAATTCAAAGGACATGGTTGGGTAGGTATCAAATACCAGATTGAACCGGACGAGGATTATAATGAAATTATACTCCATATCCGTTTTAAAGAAACCGATGCCCGATTACAACAGGAAACCCTTGGTATTCTTGGTGTTAATCTGATTTACGGTGCTTTTTACAAATACAACGACCCAAAAAAGTTACTGCGTTATCTTTATGACCACCTTGACAAGGACCAATTGGAAATCGATACGATAAATTTTTCCGGTCCGCGCTTTGCCGATGTCGATAACCGTTTGATGAGCCTTCAGCTGGTTAAAAACGGGATGACAGATGCCGTAATGTTTGACCCAGAAGGAAATAACGTTTTGCCAGCTGCTGTACTTTACAAAAAAAACATTCTGGCACTAAGAGGAAGTTTCCGTCCGGTAACCCGTGTAAACATGGATATGTATGAGAAATCATTACAGATGTTTCTCGAAGAAAATAAAGTAGAAAAAGAAAATACGCTGGTCGTTTTTGAAATTACGCTTTCCAACCTGCGTTCGGATGGTGAAATTGACGAAAGAGATTTTATGGACAGGGCTGAATTGCTTTGTTCTTTAGGACAGACTGTAATGATTTCTAATTTCCAGGAGTATTATAAAGTAGTGGAATATTTCTCTAACTACACCAAAGCCCGTATGGGACTTGCCATGGGAGTAAGCAACCTTGTGGATGTTTTTGATGAAAAATATTACCGCCATTTAAGCGGTGGTATACTGGAAGCTTTCGGTAAATTATTTTATCGTGACCTGAAGGTATTCCTGTATCCTATGAAGGACGAACACGGAGTAGTCATCAATTCAGAAAACCTCAAAGTACATCCTAGAATGAAAGAATTGTATAAATTCTTCAAGTTCAACGGAAAGGTAGTCGATATAACCGACTTTGATGAGCATGATTTGGAAATTTTCTCCCGTGAAGTTCTGAAAATGATTAGCAAAGGAAAACCGGGCTGGGAAAGCATGCTGCCAAAAGGTATTGCAGAAATGATTAAAAGAGATAATCTTTTTGGTTACGACCCTAAAAAACTGATGGAAGAAAGCACAAATTAGTTTAAAAGAGGTGCTAAGTTTAGATATTTTATAAAAAAGCAGTATTTGTCAGATACTGCTTTTTTATTTATCCTATTTTAATATCTGATTGGCGTGCGCTTTGGTTTTTACGTCGGTAATCACTTCTTCGATAATCCCCTTCTCATCAATTACAAATGTTGTCCTGTGGATTCCGTCATAAGTTCTTCCCATAAACTTTTTAGGTCCCCAGACGCCAAAAGCTTCAATAATACTCTTATCTTCATCTGCCATTAACGGGAAAGGAAACTTGAATTTATCCCTGAATCTTCCCTGTGCTTTTTGAGAATCTGCGCTAACTCCCAAAAGCTCGTAATTATTCGCTTTAAAGCGTTCAAAATTATCACGCAAGTCGCAAGCTTCGGCGGTACAACCCGGCGTATTCGCTTTAGGATAAAAGAAAACTACTAACTTTTTTCCTTTATAATCTGCTAACTGGTGAAATTTTCCGTCTTGGTCAAAGCCTGAAAAATCAGGCGCTTTGTCTCCTGCTTTTAATGTTGTCATGTTTTTGGTATTGGGTTTCAGAAAATTGTAAAAAGGAAAAACTAAATATTTATCCTACTTTTACATTTATAAAAATAGCTAAAAATGACCAAAAAAGAGCGCGCTACATTTGTTATTAATACGTTAAAAGAGTTATACCCTACCGTTCCTGTTCCGTTAGACCATAAAGACGCTTATACTTTGCTAATTGCTGTTTTGTTATCGGCACAATGCACAGACGTTCGTGTCAATCAGATTACGCCCTTGCTCTTTGCCAGGGCTGACAATCCATATGATATGGTAAAAATGTCTGTTGAAGAAATTCAGGACATCATCCGTCCGTGTGGCCTTTCGCCTATGAAATCCAAAGGAATCTACGGCTTGTCACAAATACTTATTGAAAAATACAATGGCGAAGTTCCCCAAAGCTTTGAAGCATTGGAAGCGCTTCCGGCAGTAGGACACAAAACAGCCAGCGTTGTTATGTCACAGGCTTTTGGAGTTCCTGCTTTCCCGGTAGACACGCATATCCACCGATTGATGTATCGCTGGGGACTTTCAAACGGAAAAAATGTGGTACAGACGGAAAAAGATGCCAAAGCTATTTTCCCCAGAGAATTATGGAATGACCTCCATCTTCAGATAATCTGGTATGGAAGGGAATATTCTCCTGCAAGGGGCTGGAATTTAGAAAAGGATATTATTACCCGCACTATCGGCAGTAAAAAAGTACTGGCTGAACTGGCCGGGAAATAAAAAAAATATCCCGATAATAAATTACCGGGATATTTTATCAGTTAGCAATCGACTCAAATTTAAGCCCTTTTACTTTGATATAGCTCAAGGCTTTAGAGTAATTCAATAGAAATGATATTGTCTCTTTTTTAGGTTGCATTGGTTTTGTTGCTAATGATTTTTTAGAGTAGATTTTTGCCATATAATAATTTTACTAGGTTATTTCTACTACAACGCAACAATGCAGGGAATATTGTTAGTTTGTCAAGATAATTTGATGCTTGTCAATAACTTTTCTTAAGTTCATGAGAGCATAACGCATTCTACCCAAAGCGGTATTGATGCTAACTCCCGTCAATTCAGAGATTTCTTTAAAACTAAGGTCCTGATAAATTCGCATTAACAGCACTTCTTTCTGGTCATCCGGAAGTTCTTCTATCAATTTTTTCAGGTCTTTTTCTACCTGAGCCGTAATCATTCTGCTTTCGATATTCGGGCATGAGTCTGAAATAACAGAGAATATAGAAAACTCTTCTGTTTCTCTTGACATAGGCATTTTTTTGCCTCTCCTGAAATGGTCCACAATAAGGTTATGGGCAATTCTCATTACCCAGGGAAGAAATTTCCCTTCTTCATTATACGAACCTGATTTCAAGGTTTTAATGACTTTAATAAAGGTGTCCTGAAAAATATCATCAGTAATATCTCTGTCAGAAACCTTGGAGTAGATAAATCCATAGATTTTTGACTGGTGTCTGTCGATAAGTGAAGCAAGAGCGACTTCGTCACCTGCCACATATCTTTTTACCAACAAAGCGTCTGGGGTTTGAACATTTGCCATAGTATTACCTTTTAGTTTTTGGTTGTGTAATGAAAAATAGATATTCTAAAAAGTAATTTTTTGTATAGGCAAGTGTTAAATTAAGATTAATAATGAACCAAATGTAGCATTATTTTTTTTATAGTACAAAACAAAATATCGAATTTTAACATAAAACCTTATGATAAAATAATTTTTAACAATGTTTCCCCGTCAAAAAATGGCATATTTCAATAGATTTACGACTCCGTTAACATTGCTATCCCTGACTATATCTCAATCTTATAGTATCGGGTTGCATCACTAAAATTAATTATCTTTGTACTTCTCAAAATTAGCTATGATAACTGATATAACAAAGATTGAACCAAAATCAAATATTATCATCAAAGGTGCTCAAATTCACAATCTTAAGAATCTTGATGTAGTAATTCCCAGAAATAAATTTGTAGTCATTACAGGGCTTTCCGGCTCCGGAAAATCAAGTCTGGCTTTTGATACACTTTATGCTGAAGGACAAAGAAGATATGTTGAAAGTCTTTCTTCTTATGCCAGGCAGTTTCTTGGACGATTAGACAAGCCAAAAGTAGAATATATCAAAGGAATTGCTCCGGCAATAGCTATCGAGCAAAAAGTGAATACGACCAATGCCCGCTCAACGGTTGGTACTTCTACAGAAATATACGATTACCTGAAATTGCTTTTTGCCAGAATCGGGAAAACTTTCTCTCCTATATCCGGGCAGGAAGTCAGAAAGGACAGTGTTACGGATGTTATTAATGACGTAAAATCATTTGATTTGGATAGCCGGTGGTTGCTCCTCGCCCCTATTCATCTGGAAGACGGACGTGCACTTGAAGACAAACTAAAAGTATTGCTGCAACAGGGGTTTGCCCGTATACTGGTGGGTAATGAAATGGTAAGACTTGATGAAATAGACGGCCATTCGTTAGACAATAAAGATATATTATTGATTATTGACAGGATTGTTGTCAAGGAAGAAGAAGAATTTTTCAACCGACTTGCCGATGCTATCCAGACCGCTTTTTATGAAGGCAAAGGTGTTTGTTATCTGCAGGAATTAAATACGGATAAGCGTTTTACGTACAGTAATAATTTTGAACTGGACGGAATACAGTTTTTTGAACCCAACGTACACCTTTTCAGCTTTAATAATCCTTATGGAGCCTGCCCTACCTGTCAGGGATATGGGAATGTGATAGGAATTGATGAAGATTTGGTTATCCCGAACACGGCACTATCTATTTTCGAAAATGCTATTTATCCGTGGCGTGGCGAAAGCATGAGCTGGTATAGGGATGAACTGGTCAAAAACGGTTATAAATTTGATTTTCCCATCCACAAGCCCTATTACGAACTTACTGAGGAACAGAAAGCTTTGGTATGGAAAGGCAATAAGGAATTTGTCGGATTGAACGATTTCTTTAAAGAACTGGAAGTAAAAAATTATAAAATACAAAATCGTGTGATGCTTTCCCGCTACAGGGGTAAGACCAAATGCCCGGATTGCAGAGGAAAACGTCTGCGTGAAGAAGCCAATTATGTAAAAGTTGGCGGCAAAACGATTTCTGATTTGGTTGATTTGCCAATCAAAAGATTGGTTACTTTTTTCAAAGAACTGGAACTTTCGGAATACGATTTCAAAGTTGCCAAACGTTTATTACTGGAAATCAATAACCGCCTGGCTTTCCTATCGGAGGTGGGGCTTGATTATCTTACCCTAAACCGAAATTCTGCCACATTATCCGGAGGTGAATCCCAGCGAATTAATCTGGCTACATCCTTAGGAAGCAGTTTGGTGGGCTCGATGTATATTTTGGATGAGCCAAGTATCGGGCTTCATCCTAAAGATACGGAACGATTGATAAAAGTGTTGCTTTCGCTTCGCGATTTAGGAAATACGGTTATCGTGGTTGAACACGATGAAGATATTATGAAAGCGGCCGATATGATTATCGACATAGGCCCGGAAGCAGGAACATTTGGAGGAGAACTGGTGGCACAGGGAACTTTTGAGGAAATACTAAAATCATCATCGCTTACAGCCCAATACCTGAACGGACAGGAAGAAATAAAAACGCCGAGAATACGCAGAAAACATAAAAACTTTATTGATATTATTGGGGCACGTGAAAACAACCTTAAAAATATTGATGTTCGTTTTCCTTTGGAAGTGCTTACAGTAATCACCGGAGTTTCCGGAAGTGGAAAAAGTACGCTTGTCAAAAAAATACTTTTTCCGGCCATGCAGAAAGCGCTGGAAGGTGTTGGTGAAAAAGCCGGGCAATTTAGCGAAATGACCGGAAGTTATCAGCTTATCAAACATATCGAATATGTCGACCAGAATCCTATTGGCCGTAGTTCACGTTCCAATCCGGTGACCTATATCAAGGCGTATGACGATATTCGTGACCTGTTTGCGAAGCAAAAACTATCGCAAATCCGAAATTACCAGCCAAAGCATTTCTCATTCAACGTTGATGGCGGTCGTTGTGAAACCTGCAAAGGTGAAGGTACTATCAATGTAGAAATGGTTTTTATGGCGGATGTCCAATTGGTATGCGATACCTGCAACGGAAAGCGTTTCAAAAAAGAAATTCTGGAAGTTACCTATGAAGGAAAAAACATAGACGATATTCTGACGCAGACAATTGATGATGCTGTAGCTTTCTTTTCCGAACACAAGCAGACAAAAATCACCCAGAAACTGCAACCCTTACAGGATGTTGGTTTAGGTTACGTACAACTTGGGCAGTCCTCATCGACACTTTCGGGTGGTGAGGCACAGCGAATCAAACTAGCTTCTTTCCTTGTAAAAGGAGCAACAAAAGATAAAGCTCTGTTTGTTTTTGACGAACCAACTACCGGATTGCATTTTCACGATATTAAAAAACTGTTGGCTTCATTTGATGCCTTAATCGACAAAGGACATTCCATCATTGTTATTGAGCATAATCTTGACCTTATCAAGTGTGCTGATTATATTATCGATATTGGTCCTGAAGGCGGTGAAAACGGAGGACAGCTAGTTGCTTCGGGAACACCGGAAGAAATTGTACAAAATAAAAATTCTGTTACCGGAAAATATCTCAAAGAAAAACTATAGTACTGTTTAACACTAATTTATCATTCCGGGGAGCATGACATTTTAACTTTGGCATGGAACTTGAATATAGTAAATCGTAAAAGTTAGTTGGTTAGACAAACTGATAAAATATTTAAGAGTTTAATAATTTGGTTGATTATTAAAATTGGTTGGTTAGGTTTGTTATAAATCCCGTTATACTGCAAAGTAGGCGGGATTTATTATTTTATACGGTTACAGATAAAATACAATCAAAACTGTAGGAACCGCTATAAGTATCCAAAGGATAATTCCTTGCAGTATAGGCTTGAATCCAACCGAAGCCAATACCGTTTTCGACAAACCTGCTCCAATTAAAAAAAGCGTAACGGTCATCCCGATTTTTGACAGGCTTACAAGGCTACCTCCTATTTTATGGAAAAAAGGATTATAGGTATTAAGGATGATGGTCACCACAAACAAGCCTATGAAATAAGGGATTTTTATTTTTGATTCTTTCGACTTAAAAATAACCGAACTAATAAAAGCAATCGGAATTATCCACAATGCCCTTGTGAGCTTTACCGTAGTAGCCATCTGCAAGGCTTCATTTCCATATTTGCTTGCAGCTCCTACAACAGAACTGGTATCTTGTATTGCTATGGCACACCACAATCCAAATTGAGACTGGGAAAGATGCAGCATGTGGCCTATAACCGGGAACAACAGGAGTGCTATTGAGTTTAATATGAAAATTGTTCCTAATGCTACGCTTATTTGTTTTTCTTTTGCGTTGATAACCGGTGAAACAGCAGCAATGGCACTTCCTCCGCAAATGGCTGTTCCAACAGAAATCAGGAAGGATATTTCTTTATTAATCTTTAGGATTTTCCCGACTATATATCCGGCTGTAAGAACACCAAAAATAGAAAATACCGTAAATAAAAAACCACTTTTCCCTGCCTGAAGTGCCGTATGCACATTCATACCAAATCCTAAACCTACTACAGAAATTTGCAGCAAATAATGCGTTATTTTATGATTGAATTGCAAATATGGATGTCCAATTGTCCGGGCAGTCAAAATTCCTAAAAATAAGGCAAAAGGTGGCGAAATATAAGTTGATGAGCAAAACAGGATTAGCAATACAAAAAGTAGCTGCCTAACCGTAATATTCTTTCCGAAAAAGTTCCGCTTCTGCTCTAAGAGATGATTGTTTTTTTCCATTGTATGATTAAATTACAATGCAAAAGTGACAAGTCTGGAAGCAAGAGAGAAATTACTATTTTGAATGTGTTATAACTTTAAGTTATGTAAGGACAGGTGTTTGAAAAAAACCTCATTTAAAAAATGCGTATCACCCTGTTGTACAACACAATAGAAATAGCGCTCAATTTCCAACTCTTTGATATCGACAATTTTTAATTCTCCGCTTTTCAATTCTTTGAATATAGAAGCTACAGACAGGAAAGCATACGAATTGGAATTCAACAGATAAGACTTGATGCTTTCTGTACTTTCAAATTCCATATCAATATTTAGGGCCGAAAACGGCAGGCCTGCTTTTTTTAATGCCGCAATAATAACTTCACGGGTTCCAGAACCACTTTCCCTCATTACTAAAGGTAGTTGCTGTAAATCTTTTAAAGCAAATGTTGCCTTTTTTGAAGATGGGTTTGCTGCGCTTGTACACAAAACTATTTCATCTTTAACCAGAGGAGTATATTTTATGTCTTTGCGTTTGGTTTGTCCTTCCACAATACCCAAATTGACCTTATTTTCCAACAACAGGTTCTCTACCTGCTCTGTATTATTCACAAAAAGGGTTATTTTCAAATCAGGGAACTTCCGCTTGAAAGAAGCCAGATATTTTGGTAAAAAGTATTGTGCTACGGTTGTACTGGCTCCTATTTTAAGCACTCCCCTAATGTCTTTCGTCAGTGCTGCAAGGTCAAATTCTATGTTTCTGTGTATGGTTAGAATTTCTTCGGCATAGCCCAAAAGTATTTCTCCGGCCGGAGTTAGTTTTATTCTTGTACCATTTCTTTCAAAAAGCTTGCTCTGATAGAAAGATTCAATCTCATGGATATGCTTGCTGACGGCGGGCTGGGTAATAAAAAGCTCTTCTGCAGCTTTTGTAAAATTAAGCCGCTTCGCCACTATGTAAAAAACTTTTAGCCTAAAGTCCAACATCCTGTCAAAAATTAAAAAACTGCTACTTCTTAAGCGAGTTTTTGATTATAGGAACCATTTTCTCTAAAACCTGATTGATATCGGCAGAAATCTTGAAAAGATAATTCAGATACACATAAACTATTGTAATCAATATTGATTTCAAGATGATATTTACAAAAGGATTGAAAGGAAAATCCCAAAAATAAAATGTGATAAACACAAGAGCTATGATTCCAAATGATTTTAGGGTATTGGCAGTAAACGGATATAAATCCATTTTTCTAACCACAAACAGCAGTTTTATCGTATTATAGACAAATATGGAGATAAAGGTAGCCAAAGCAGAACCTGTTATGCCATACATTGGAATAAAAAGCATATTTAGCCCAATCATCATTACAACCAGCAGCAATCCGAAAATCAAAACCATGCGGTAGTATTTTGTATTCAGGATAATGGCATTGTTGTTTCCTAAAATGACATCATAAAACTTACCGAGTCCGATTAGAAAAACACTCCACAGCCCCGCCTCATAATTTCCGGGTATTACCAGATACAGTTGTTTGATATTTAGAAAAATACCCAACATTACCAATCCACCAAAAACCTGCAGACTGATGGCGCTTTTTTTATAGAGGTCGTTCAGTTCTTCCATCTTTTCTTCGCTCATTAAGCGGGCTGTTATCGGGTAGATAATCTGTAACATGGCCCGACTCGGAACCGCAATAACCGTAGCAATATAAATCGCTACAGAATAGACTGCATTTTTGCTGATTTCTTCATAAGCCGGAATCATTACCTTATCAAAATCCAGTAATAATACGGCTACACTTCCTGACAAGATGATAAAAAACGAATAGCCAAAAATATCCCTGGTATTTTCAGGAAGCCTGACATGCAATTTAGGCATTCTGACATACATCGCATATACCATCATGGCGAGCATCTGTAATCCGTAAGCTCCTGCTATGCAATAAATAAAAGTATCTTTATCAATCCATCCCATATAAATAGAACACAGCAGAATTGTAGTCACAATCCGAACCAGGACTTCGCTGATAAAATTCCCGAAAACAGATTTCATATGCACTTTAACCCAGGCATAGAAAATCTCAAAATAGCCCATAAAAAGTCCTACAACCGGTATCAGCCATAAATAAGGCTCAACCGTAGGATTGTCTTTAATTATCCATGACGCAATCTGCTCATATCCAAAAACAGTAATGATAGTAATAGGTATTATCAGCAGAAAAGGCATCAACAGCATAAAACTCAGAAACCGTTCGCGTTTGTCTTCGTCCTTATACTTTGCATAAAACCGTATCAGTGTACTATGAACGCCAAACGCCATAAGCGGCATCATGATATTCGCAGCAGAAAGCAAAAACGAAACAATACCGTAATGTGTTTTTCCTAAAAAGCTGGTATAGAGGAAAAGTGCATTAACAGCGCCAATACCAAAACCAAAATAGGTTACGGCAATATTTTTGGCAGACTGGTTTAATACAATTCCCATGGGCGATTTGGATTTATGTTTTTTGATTTATGATTTTAGATTTGTGATTCATGAACTCTGATTTTTGATTTATGATTTTTGATTTGTGATTTCTTTACCTAAACTGTCTATCCTCTACCGACTATCCACTATCAACTATCCACTAATAACTATCCACTATCAACTATTCTCTATCATCTTAATTCTAAATTCACTTTCGTATAATTTTCGACAGCTTTTCAGTAAGGCTTTTTCGACTGTACTGTTGTAAACCGACGGCATATGTTTTAAGGTTATCTTCTTTATAAGCGGCATAATAAGCCAGAATACGTTCTTTCAGGGCATCGAATTCATCATAATGGAAAAAGGCACCTGTATTTGTTTCTTTTATGATAGAAGCGAAATCTGAACCTTCAGGACCTATTGCCAGTATGGGACGTTCTGAGGCCATGTATTCAAATAATTTTCCCGGTATGATACTTTTTGTGTCCTCAGAATTGATTTCGACCAAAAGCAGCACCTGTGATTTTTTCTGGTGTTCAACTGCTGTCTTGTGCGAAACATAACCCAGATTGTTTACATAAGAGTTCAGCCTGAATTCTGCAAGGGCATCCAGCACTTCCTGACTTACAGCTCCTATCAGTTTCAATTCAAAATCTTTTTTGAAATCAGGGTTTTCTTTAATGATTTCTTTAAGGCATTTCCATAATATTCTCGGATTCCTTTCAGATAAAAAGGAACCAATATGCGCTATGCTGAATTTTTCGTCCAAAGGCTGCCGGGCTACTTTTTCTACATCAAAACCATTTGTAATGATTTCTATCGGTTTTGTAGTCAGCACCTCAAACTCTTTTTTGGTCGTTTGGCTGGTTACTAAAATCTGATCGGCTTCATTCAATACAATAGATTCCAGTTCTTTATGTTTCTTTGCAGCCGATGCGGATAATTTCAGTTTATTATGATAGCCTATGGTTGTCCACGGGTCTCTGAAATCTGCTATCCAGTGTGCTTTTGTTCTTTCTTTTAAAGCCAATCCTATAAGATGGAGACTGTGTGGAGGGCCGGAAGTTATTATTGTATCGATTTCGTTTTCACGAATGTATTTCTCCAGAAACAATACCGACGGTTTTACCCAAAACACCCTGGCATCCGGAATAAAAACATTACCCCGAATCCAAAGAAAAAGTTTTTCCAGAAGGGATTGCTTTTTTTGATTTGGAATAATTCCCGAACTGATTTTTTTGGTCTTTTTCCTGGAAAAAATGGAGGCAAACCCATATGGCTCGAAAATTTTCTTCTTCAATATAATGGCCTTATCGGAAACTTCAGAAACCAACTCCTCATCCAGAATCGGATAGGTTGGGTTTTCGGGAATATAAACAATTGGCTGAATACCAAAATCAGGGAGGTACTTTACAAACTTTAACCAGCGCTGCACTCCGGGTCCTCCTGCCGGTGGCCAATAATAAGTTATGATGAGTACCTTTTTCAAAATTATAAATTTGTGATTTTAGATGGCGGTTTTTAGATTTTAGATTGAAGATTTAAGATTTAAGATTTTGGATTTGCGCTTATACATTACACTAAAAACCTGTTACCTGCCGCCAGAAAACTGCTACCTGCTATCTGAAGTCTTATTTCTCTAATGAGTTTTCTTTTTTGTTTCTTCTATTTTCCCAATAAATCCCGCCTATTAATAACAATATCATTACAATTGAGCTGATTAAAGCAATCGTGCTACCTGTCTTGACAACCTGCGGTTCAAATTTAAATTCAATTGTATGTTTTCCTGCCGGGATTTCCATTGCTCTTAATGTGTAATCTACCCTGAAATGGTCGGCTGGTTTTCCGTCAATAGTTGCCTTCCATCCTTTTGGATAATAGATTTCCGAAAAGACTGCCAATCCTTTTTGCGAATTATTGGAAGTATATTTCAGATGGTTTGGCTTATAGCTATTTAAAACAATAGTTGCTGTACTGTCTTTCTGGTAGGTTTTTGAAATAGCATTTTTAAATTCTTTCTGGTTAAAGACGGCCTGATTCTTTGTGTCTAATTTGTCCAATGCCTTCATTTCTTCATCTGGCGTATTGACAAATTTGACTTCACTTACAAACCATGCATTTCCGTTGGCATCAGGGTTTATGATTGGGTACTCCTGCCCTTTTTCATCTACCTGGATGACGTATTTGGTGTTCAGCATATTGAGTACGTTCAGATTGTTTTTCGCAATCTGGTAATCAAATAACTGCTCAATCCTTCTTGGACGTACAGCGCTGTAACCTGACAGCGATTTGTGGAAGTAGGAAGTTCTTGCCTGTAATCTTCCTTCGATTTCATAAACACGGTATTGTGTCGTGTCTCTTAAAATCTGCTGGTCTGAAACCGTTGGCTGGAAAGGTTCGTTAACTTCTCTTGCACTTACAAAGCCTGTACTGTCAACATAATTCTTGTCGATGAAGAACAAATCTCCAATCATGAACAGTCCTACCAATACGACAGCAAAAGTATGTGAAAGCTTATTTTTGATATGCAGCCATAAAAGTCCTGCTGTCACTAAAATAAGGAATCCGGAACGCAACAGGTCTGCATTATACATGTTTTTTCTATCCTCACGTAACGCTTCGATAAATTCTAGACCAAAAGAGTGGCTTCCTTGTGCCTGGCTAAACATCTGCTGCATTTGGGCATCATAAGGCCCTGTAAAATCAAACATTCCTTTGGCAAAGAAAAGCAGTACAATTATTCCCAAACTTACGCCTCCTGCCAGTTTTAATGATTTCCATTGTTCTTCTTTCTCTGATTTGAAAAAACTTTGAAGTCCCATTATTGCCAGTACCGGAATGCATAGCTCAAGAACAACCTGAATAGAAGATACCGCCCTGAATTTGTCATACATTGGCACATAGTTAATGAAAAAGTCAGTCATTAACGGGAAGTTCTTACCCCATGAAAGCAATAATGAAAAGATGGCTCCTCCTAAAAAGGCATATTTGATTTTTCGCTTGTCATTGAATAAGGCCAATATGCATAAAAAGAAAACAACAGCTCCAATATAGGCCGGAGCGGCTACGATTGGCTGGTCGCCCCAGTATGTTTTAGCATAGGCTTCAGTAAAACCTTGTGCCTCTTCTGGATTTGCACCCTGAGCGGAAATAAATTCATATACTTTAGATTTGTTTCCCAAATGTTCTGAGTTGGAACCTCCAAACAATCTTGGAGCAAACAGGTTCAGACTTTCCGCAATTCCGTAGCTGTATTCTGTGATATAGTCATATGACATTGAAGAGGTAGTCGTATTTTTAGAACCATCCGGATTATAGGTCAGTTCACTTTTTCCACGCATACTGAAATCAGTATATTCAGAAGTAGCCATCAGGCTGGTTGCATTGGCTCCAACAGCCAAAATTCCGGCTACAGCAAATACTCCAACTGCATACAAAATGCCTTTATAATCTTTCTGTTTGATGTATTTATAAAGAAAATAGATGCCAATAATCAGCAGTAAAAACAACAGATAGTAAGTCATCTGAAAGTGATTGGCATTAATTTCTAATGCCCCGGCAATCATAGTCAGCAAGCCTCCCAGGACAAATTTCCGTCTGAATACGAGAATTACACCGGCAACCACCAATGGCATATAGGCTATAGCATGGGCTTTGGCATTATGCCCAACACCCAGAATAATAATCAGATAAGTTGAAAAACCGAAAGCCAAAGCTCCGAAGAAGGCTTTCAGCGGGTCAATCCTCAAGGCGAGCAATAATCCGTAAAATCCGAGAAAATACAAGAAAAGGTAGTCAGCCGGTCGAGGCAGAAAACGCAATACATCATCTAAATCACCTACAAAATCATTAGGATATTTGGCCCCCAACTGATAGGTTGGCATTCCTCCAAAGGCAGAATTTGTCCAGAATGGCTCTTCTTTTTCCTTTGCACGGAAATCGTTCTGCTCTTTTGCCATACCTGTATATTGCGCAATATCAGACTGATAAATCTGCTTGCCCTGCATAACAGGATAAAAATAAATTAGGGAAACCAAAACAAAGCCTAAAATGGCCAGTAAGTGAGGATAATACTTGCTGATTATTTTCATAAGGTGTTAATTGAAAACAAAATAAATAAAGGCGTGAAGATACGCTTTACCGCAAATATATTCAAAGAAAGTTAGTCTATTTCTTCGTAATCGATGTATTCGCCTACTTTTTTAGTCTCACGAGGTCGGTCAGATCTTCTGTTGGCATTTGTATTGATATTAACAAAATCATCCTGGCTATTTTGTCTCTGATAGTTTTGCTGTTGCTGCTGAAAACTCTGTTCCGCTTTTTGCACTACGGTTCTCACCATGATCGGGAAAAATATCCTTGCAAGCAGTCTGACAGCATAATAAATGCAGACCAGGATAAACAACGTTCTCAAGACTCCGTTAAATGAAGCAAATTGCATAATCTAAATTTTTTAAAGCGTAAAATTAGCAAATAGAACGCTTAAATTTAAAATATCCTTCTTAAATAAATAATAAATTATACTACTTTTGGGTTATACTAACCATTGCTAATGAAAACTCAGAGACTATGTCAAAATCAAGATTTGCTTCATTACTGTTGTTCGCCTTCTGTTCTTCAGCCAGCTACGCACAATTTACAGACGTTATCAATTCCAACCGTCCAGGCGAATCCATGTCGGGATTTTCTGTTGGAAAGACCGTCTTTCAAACTGAAGCCGGAATTTATGCCTTAGCCGAAGACCATGATATTCTGAATACTAAAGCCAAAGGATTTGGACTGGATTTGGCATTGCGCTACGGAGCTTTTTTAGAACAGTTGGAATTCATTATGAACCTGCAATATCAGACAGACCAATACGAAACGGCATTGGGTTCTGAAAACAGAAATGCTATCAAAAAACTGACACTTGGAGCCAAATACCTGATTTATGACCCATTCAAAAATTATGAAGAGAAAGTAAACATTTACAGCTGGAAAGCCAACCATCGATTCAAATGGAGACAATTTATTCCTGCCGTGGGTGTTTATGCCGGAGCCAATATCAATTTCTCGAATAATCCATATACTTTTCCAACCGACCCAAAAATCAGTCCAAAGCTGATGGTTATTACACAAAACCACTTTGGAAGCCGCTATGTATATGTGATGAACATTATTGCTGACAGAATCACGACCGACTATCCTAGCTATGGCATTATTGCAACACTAACCAGAGGCTTTAATGAAAAATGGTCCGGGTTTATCGAATTGCAAGGCTATCAGAGTGATTTTTATTCTGACGCTATTGGTCGTATAGGTGCCGCTTACCTTCTTCAACCCAACCTTCAGGTTGATGCCTCCATCAGCAAAAATATAAAAGACACTCCTTCTATTTTTTATGGAGGTGTTGGTGTTTCCTGGAGATTTGACGGTTTTTACAAGGACATTATGATTCAGGGACCAGACAAGAGTGACAAAAAAGACAAAAAGAAAGACAAGAAAAAAGAAGACGAGAAAAAACGAATCGACGAAGTCGGTGGAGAAAAAGAATAGCCTGTAATGATAACAATTAAAGAAGCTAATACCAAAGCCCTGCTTTTGGACTATGTAAAATTTCCATTTTCCTTATACAAAGGCAACAAATACTGGGTTCCGCCTATCATAAACGATGAGCTCGAAACTTTTGACAAAGATAAAAACCCGGCTTTTGCAAGTGCCGAGGCCAAGTTTTATCTTGCTTATAGAAACAATACAATCGTTGGCAGAATTGCAGCCATTATCAACTGGAATGAAGTAAACGACCAGGATAAGAAAAAAGTGCGTTTCGGCTGGTTTGACGTAATTGACGATATCGAAGTGACCAAAGCATTAATGGAAAAAGTTTATGAATTTGGACGCGAACACCAACTCGAATATGTTGAAGGCCCTGTAGGTTTTTCCAATCTGGATAAGGTAGGCGTACTGACCGAAGGTTTTGACCAAATCAGCACAATGATTACCTGGTATAACCTGCCTTATTATAAAGAACATTTTGAAAAGTTAGGAATGAAAGTTGAAAAAGAATATGTTGAGAGCAAATTCTCTTTCACTAACATCAACCCTGAAACTTTTATAAAAGCAAACGAACTAATCAAGCAGCGATACCAGCTTAAACCTTTAAACTTTACCAAAACCAAAGACATCATGCCCTATGTTGACAAGATGTTTGACCTGTTTAACAAGTCTTATGCAAACCTGTCTTCATTTGTGGCAATAACTGATATTCAGAAAGAATATTTCAAAAAAAAATACATCAGTTTTATCAATCCTGAACTGATTAAATTTATTGTTGACAAAGACGATAATATAATTGCCTTTAGCATTGTAATGCCTTCTTTTTCTGAAGCACTACAAAAAGCGAAAGGAAAGATTTTCCCTTTTGGTATTTTTCATCTGCTTAAAGCCCGGAAGCACAGCAAAGACATGATTTTTTACCTGATAGGGATTGATCCGGAATACCAGAACAAAGGTGTAACGGCTATTGTTTTTAACGAATATTACAAAACCTTTAAAGAAAAGAATGTACAGACGTGTTACAGAACTCCTGAATTAGTTGACAATGTTGCCATTCATAATATCTGGAAACATTTTGATCCGATTATTCACAAAAGAAGATGTACTTATGTACAAAACCTATAGCGTAAAATAATTACAAATAAAAAAGTTCCGATTGATTTCGGAACTTTTTTATTTTCTGTGGATTCACTACTTACATGCTACTTTTTTCAACATCATTTTTTCATCAAACTTTATCGATTTTCTGTCTTTGAAAAGTTGTTTGTTTCCTTTTTCGGTTATATCACCATATCCTTGCAGCAGGTTGTCACCTTTGCGTATCAAAACAATTTCCCGGATTGAAGTCATGCCTTCAGATTGGAATGTATAGTCAGCATATAAAGTATCACCTTTAAACATTCCTGAAAACATACCGGTATTACTGTCTTTTTCAAACCAGGCATATTTCAAATCACCTGCTACATTATTGCCATTAGTTGTTGCCATTGACAAATGTATGGTGTCTTTTCCGTTCGTATATTCGTAACATTCTTTGGCTGGTGCTGTCATTTCAGGCTGCTCCATTTCCGGTTCCGTGACTACTTTTGTATCTTCTTTCTTATTGCAGGCTGTCAGACTGATGACCAACCCCATAACTAAAAATCTGATTTTCATGTGCTTGTTTTTTTGATTAGTAGTATTAAAGATACAGTTTTTAGATGGGAATTGGAAATTAAGTTTCTAAGGTTCTAAGGTGTGAAAATCTGAAATCTCAATAAAAAAGCCATTCTTTTCAGAATGGCTTTTTAAATTATCTTTCGTCGCTTACATCGACCGTAGTTCTGGCTGCGATTTCTTTATATGTACCGTTAACCAGTTTTTCGCGTATAGCTTCAAATGCAGCTAATGTTTCCTCTATATCTTCCATAGTATGGGAAGCCGTAGGAATCATTCTCAACAGGATGATACCTTTTGGAATTACAGGATATACAACAATTGACAAGAAAATACCGTAGTTTTCTCTCAAATCGTTTACCATTACCATTGCTTCCGGAATGCTTCCTTCCAAATACACCGGAGTAATACAAGTGTTGGTATCGCCAATATTAAATCCTCTGTTTTTCAAGCCGTTTTGAAGGGCATTCACATTTTCCCAAAGCTTGTCTTTAATTTCAGATGAATTACGAAGCAATTCCAGACGCTTTAAGGAACCAATAGTCTGAATCATTGGCAGTGCCTTAGCAAACATCTGCGAACGCAGGTTGTATTTCAAATAGTCAATAATATCTTTATCTGCCGCAACAAATGCCCCAATATTTGCCATTGATTTTGCGAATGTAGAGAAATACACATCTATTCCATCTTGACAGCCCTGCTCTTCTCCTGCTCCGGCTCCTGTTTTTCCAAGCGTACCAAAACCATGTGCATCATCAACCAAAAGACGGAAATTGTATTTTTCTTTCATTGCTACAATTTCTTTCAGTTTTCCTTGCTGTCCTCTCATTCCAAAAACACCTTCCGTAATGAAAAGAATGCCTCCTCCTGTTTCCATAGCCATTTTTGTAGCACGTTGCAGGTTTTTCTCCATGCTTTCCAAATCATTGTGCTTATAAGTAAAACGCTTACCCATGTGAAGACGAACACCGTCAATAATACAGGCATGTGAATCTACGTCATACACAATGATATCGTTTTTGGTTACCAATGCGTCAATAATAGACACCATTCCCTGGTAGCCAAAATTTAAAAGATATGCGGCCTCTTTCATTACGAAAGCTGCCAATTCATTTTCTAACTGCTCGTGATATTTGGTGTGGCCACTCATCATACGCGCTCCCATCGGATAGGCTGCTCCAAATTGCGCCGCCGCTTCAGTATCTACTTTGCGTACTTCAGGATGGTTTGCCAACCCTAAATAATCGTTAAGACTCCAGTTCAAAATATCCTTCCCATGAAATTTCATTCTCGGTCCCAAATCACCTTCCAACTTAGGAAATACATAATATCCTTCTGCCTGTGAAGCCCATTTTCCAAGAGGACCTTTATTTTGCTGTATTCTTTCGAATAAATCTTTTACCATAATATGATATAGTTAATTTTCTTTTATGAATTGCATCTTTTTAACCTGCGTGCAAAAATAATTATTTATAAGTTATTATGCTTCTGAATAGGCATTTATTTTAAGTAGAAACAGATACTTTTTTGCAATGGCACAGCACCAAAAAGCGAAACCGCTCCTGTGCAGGGGAGCGGTTAAAGGGTTGGGAAAAAATTTGTAGTGTATAGTGGATAAATTTAGAAATTCATTCTGCTAAGCTGGCCAGATGAGGAACTTTTTGCAATTGCTCCATCTCTACCTCTAAGGTTCGGATTTCTTCCTTCCAGACCTGTATTTTTTTGTTTGCTTCTTCAATCTCTTCTTTCCTGTCATCAGTCATCCTTAAAAACTGGAAAGATTTGGCTCCTAAAAGCTCTTGTTTTGCTGCCTCCAGATTTTGTGTTGCCATATCCAGTTCGATTTCTATTTGCGTCATCCTTTTGGCCGCAGCTCCGTTTTCATCTGACGTTAATAAACTTTCCTGTCCGGACAAGGCAATCCCTATTGCCTCATCATTATCGGCTGAACGCTCTCTCCAGAATAACTCTCTGGATAACTGCAATTCATTATAACTTCGCTGTTCGTCTTTAGAAATGCTACTTGTAATATAAAAACTATAAAACAAGATCCCAAATCCAAGAATCAGTCCCAATGCTACAAAAAGCAACAGCCGGTCCTTTAAAAAAGAAGCTGTTTCGTCATTCATAGATTTGCGGAACCCTTCTTTCCTTTTATCCCGGTTTGCCCGAAAAAGCTCTTTTAATTCCGACATGTTTCTGACCCTGGAGCCACGACTTATACCAAAGAACCAAATCAGCGTATCTCTGCCAATTCCTTTTGATTTCAAATCATTCAAATCAAAAGGACCCAGATTTTGTTCCCCACTATTTATGTAATACTTTTTCATAAAAACAGTGAATTCAAAATAGATAGACCTGAGACAAACAATTAATATCAAATGTAATTCTACAAAAACCAATTTCCTTACGGATTTCCGTAAAAGCATTCTTTTTTCAGAAAAAATAATATTAAATTCTCGTAATACTCATAAATCGTGTCGGTTATCATTCTATCAACTATCATTTTTTCGTTTTTGACGTATATTAAATTTTAATTCCATCTTCTTAAAAACAAATATGTCAGAAAAACAAAAACCGCCCGAAGGCGGTTTAGTCCGGATTGCATCACTATTATGGCTAGATCCGCGTGTCCCAACTGTTAATCAAAATATACTTAACTCCAAATTTATATGTATTGAGAATTATTTCCTTACGGCTATCCGTAAAACAATGCTTTTCTTAAAAAAAATATTCACATTACGAGAATTTAAAACCCTTAATTGTTTGTAAAAACTTTCATTTACAGATTTAATTCCAGTAAAAACATGATGATACCCACAGCAAGGGCAAAAAGGAAGAGCAACAAAAATTTATCGATATGCTTGAGGAAAAAGGATTCTTTTTCCATTTTAGAAATATAATATTTTTCAACGCCCTGGCTACTTGTGAGCTCATGACCGGGAATACTCTCAAACAGAGGACGCAGTTCCCTAACGTTTCTAGCAGGTGTCCAGCCCTCAAGCCCTATAAACCATACCATTGTTTCAGGGGATATCCTATGTTCTCTCAAATCTTCCAGACTAAAAGGGCCCAGATTTTCGTCTCCCCTGTTCAAATAATACTTTTTCATGGTTTACATTTTATACACCTTATGTCGCTTTTGTTACATATTGCCAAAAATAGGCTCCGATAAAACAATTGCCTTACGGATTCCCGTAAAACTTATTATTTTTTGTATTTCTGTTACAAATTAGCAAATAAAAAAACCCGAAGCAATGCCACGGGTCATAATTTTTATTAAAATAGTAATTATTTTTTTCTTATTTTAACACATGATGTGCCAATACTTTCTGCACTTCATAGACATTAACCGATTTATTAAACTGTTTTTTAATACTTGGATTGGCTTCGCTGGACACCCAAATTTTTAATTCGGCATCCAATTCAAAAGTTCCTGCTGTTTCTATGCTAAAGCGGCTGATGGCTTTATAGGCAATAGACTTGTATTCGGTCTTACTCCCGGTAAGTCCCTGCACGTCAATCAGGATTAATCTTTTATTAGTAAATATAAATGTATCACGAAGCAGCTTAAAGCCCAATTCTATTGACTCACCTTCTGTTAGAAGCTGCCCGTATTTTTTTTGAAGTTCGTCCTGGCTTACCGCACCTGCGTTGCCTAAT
This sequence comes from Flavobacterium lindanitolerans, assembly GCF_002846575.1. Classification (NCBI taxonomy): domain Bacteria; kingdom Pseudomonadati; phylum Bacteroidota; class Flavobacteriia; order Flavobacteriales; family Flavobacteriaceae; genus Flavobacterium; species Flavobacterium lindanitolerans. The sequence continues at coordinate 1,895,192 of NZ_PJND01000007.1, read as the reverse complement.
AATGCCGAAAATAATCCCATTTTTGTTATTTTTAAATTAAGTTGTTCGATGTTTTAGGGCGCTACCGTCAGAAGAGCATTTTCTATTTTTTTATCGGTTCCGAATGCATCATGGTAGGCTTTGGAAACTTTTTGTGGAGTATCCGATATTGTAATCTGCACCTTTTCTTCTTTTAATCCTTTCGGGTCTGTGTCATATATGATGCCTCTTGATTTTTTGCGAAGCTTTTTTTCAGTATCTATTACAATTGTACCTATATAATAAACTTTTCCTGTTTCGGGTACCGAAAAATTTGCATAGCCTATTGGCAGATTGACAGAACCATAGGGTGTGTATATGTATTTGATAAAATGATTTCCTTTAGGAAGCTTCATCATAACGAGTCCGTCGGCTGCAAGTTTGTAAAACAATACACCTTTTGTATTTTCGTCAAAATAGATTTTGGAATTTTTGGTTACTTCTTTATCCCCATTCATAATTCTGATTTCTCCAATAATGACAGTTTCTGATTGAGATAGCGTGTCTTGGGTTGATAATTTCCCAGTCTTGCATGAGACAAAGAACACAATGACAAAACTGAGCAAAATATAGTTTTTCATAGCCAATTGTTTTTGCTAAGGTACGAGTATTTGTCAAAATATTTTCTTGTTTCGAAAACCTTAAATTTATTTTGTATTAAAGCAATATTTAACACTAAGGAGCAGACTTTCCATTATAATTCTTTAATTAACTTGTCCATTCGATGCTGTGCATTTGGGGCTTTTGATTTTTTAGCTATCAGGTGAAGAATCTTTTTAAGAAAGATTTTTTCCTCTTCTGTCCTCTTTGAATTTTGTTTCCTTTGAGCTATAATTTCATTTCCTTCAACAGCTTCTATATATGTTAATAGCATGTTTTTATCAATATATTGTTGTTTTTCTCTCGTAAGTTTGATTGCTTTATAAAGAACTGAGAGAGAATCCGTCTCTTCTTTTGACAATTTGAAGACGTCAGGAGATAAGGAGTGATTTCCAACTGGCATAACAGAATATCTGTTATGCAGCAAATAACTTTCTTTCAGGTTAATAATTACGTCCATATCAAAATAACCATCTTTCACAAACTCTACTGATAGTAATGAAATTGAAGCCTTCTCCTTACAAGACAAAAATGACAAACCAAATAATACAACCACTATAACTTTAAAAAAATGAGAACTACTCATAATCGCAACATTTCTTTTTTAATCTTTGGATCATTAGATTTTTCTTTTACAATCCCTATTAAAGCCTTGCGCAGCTCGTAAATTCCTTCACCATTATGAATGCTGACAAGTTTGTTATTTTCTATTGCCTGAATAAGGATGGTTTCTCCATCCGGAGGTGTTAATACTTCTTCCTCAGAAATAATGATTTTATCATAGAGCATTACAAGCGAGTCTACTTCGCTATCTGTTAGAGAAATTAAAGTATTTTCACTTGCTTCATTACGTAAAACCCATCTTTCTTCATCAACAAAAGCGCTTAGATTTTTATATAACAAATATTTTTCTTTTACATTAAATACAATTTTTTTCTGAAACCAAAATGAGGGTGAAATCTGCATTTCGATTATTGTAATATCCTTTTTAATTCCTTTTGGAGAACAACAAGTAAAAATTGTAACGATAAATAAAACAAAACATTTTTTCATGGGAAGGATAATGGTTTTACAAATCTAAAGACTGAAATCAGAAACTATTATAATCCTTTAATCAAATCGTCCATTTCACGCTGTACATTAGGATCTTTTGATTTTTTAGCAATGGTTTTCAAAACCGCTTCAAAAAAAGCAATTTCATCCGCATGTCTGTCATTTAGCTGGTCTATATTTAAGACCTTTCCATTATCTGAATGCGCTTCAATAGAAGAATACATGCCTTCGGCAGACTTATTCCGTTCCTGCGGTGTCATGTGTATGGCATAAAAGAGGTCCATAATTTTACTTAGCGACGTTTTATCAAGAGATACTATTTGATTATGGGGTATGGTTTTGTCAGCATCAGCCGAAGCAGCCAATACCACATTCAGATTCTGATACCCAATCTGACTTTTTTGGATATCAATGATAATCTGTGTAGGATACTGTGAATGGCCCAGGTTAATTATAATAGTAGAAAAATCTTCCTTCCGTTCATTTTTCACACAAGAACTTAAGAAGACAAGAGTCATTAAAAAGAATAGTTTTTTCATAACAAAATGTTTTTACTAAGATAAATATTTTCATCTAAAGCAAATTGAAAAGTACGTTTTATCTGATTAATCTCTATTTATATATCTTTATACACATAAGATTTAAAATCACTTACAAACAATCCTTAAATTAACATTTTTATGAAAAAAAATTACCTCTTATTCTTCTTACTCTGTTTTTTTAATTTATCAGCGCAAAACGGCACTTATTACCTGAGCAACTTGCTGACTTCACCGCATAATTTTACAAATCTAAATGACGCTATTAATTATTTGAATTCACAATCAACTCCATCTACATTAATAATGAATGCCAATATTGGCCTAACGTCAGACCTTACGATAACCGAAAAGATTTCTTTAAAATTTCAAAATGGTTTTAAAGTAACAATTCCGAATGGAACTATCTTAACACTAAACTGTCCAATAGATGCAGGTATTTTTCAAATTTTTGATACATCTGTCAGTGGAAAAACAAATGGTTATCCTTTAATAGAACAAGCTTATCCGGAATGGTGGCATAAGCCAAACGATTTTTATTGGACAGAAGCCATTCAAAGCGCTGTCGATTTTTATCCAAAAGTTTTCTTTTCCAGCAAAAGCACTCCTTATGAAATATCAAAATCTATTGCTCTCGATCTTAGCAGAAACGACCAAGCAGGTTATATACTGACAGGTGTCGGACGCAGTTCAGCTTTCAGCAACTATACATCCCAGACACCTGAATTTATTTTTAAATGCGTCAATATACCTGCTACAGGGTATCTTGGCGGACTTAAATTTGAAAACCTGAACTTTTATTGCTACAATGCAATCGCTATCGAATCACCGGGAGGTTTTGGTTCGATGGATGAAAGCTCACCTATCCAAAATGTAAAGATCAATAATTGTCGTTTTTATCAACAAATCAGTAATAGTAATCCCAGTGTTATAAGCAACAACAATGTTGCTATTTCTTTTAGAAAAGTATTTGATTCGGAAATTTCAAATAATTACATTATCGGGTTCGGAACCGGAATCAAGTTTCAGGGTTCCGATATTAATACAATCCATGATAACAGGGTTATGAATTTTTATCACTATGCCATCTGCGATTTGGCTTTCGGTACTTTTGGCTCTCAAAACACTATCATACACAATGATTTATTAGGTTATAAAGGCGACCAAAACAAAGGAGCTTTTATAAAATCAACTTCCCGACACATCATTATCCGTGACAATTATCTTGAAAACCAACCTTCTACTCAAAATCCTCAACATCCTAACAGTAGAATTTATTCCTATATTGACTGCTCTAAACGCAACTTGACTCCTGGCACAGATTACTATCCTGGTGAATTCACAAAAATTATCGATATTACCGGAAATAGAAGTGATGTTGAAAATAATACCTGCACTAACTATATCTACTTTATAGATGAAAAATTCAAGAGCTTGAATTTGGTCGAATCACCTAACATATCTGCTTATACGTTAGGCTCTACCTTCTGTACATATGAAACAAGCAATCCTGTATCCCATATTCTCTTACAGATGGACAATATTAACCGATGGGATAAGGTCATTAACATACAAAGCGAATCCTTTAAAGGTTGGGAAAACTTTTCGTCTTCACGATATTTCGCAGATGCTTCCAATGGAGATCTCCTAATTTCTCCAAAAAACTTTTCTCACACGATCGTACAGGGTCAGTATGAAATGCAAAGATTTAATTCCAGAGGACTTATGCTACAGAAAGACCAGGCTATTTTTGTACAAATTAACCAAAAAGACAGTACTAATCTTTCTTTTGGAAGTTTGCCAAAAAAATTAAATTTTAAAATCAAGGTTCGCAATTATAGAAAAACAGCCCAGGATCCGCTTGACACCAATAACAACGATCTTTATTTCAGTATCAAAACCAGTACTGTAGAAATGCCTCTTCCGTTGTATTGGACCAATATTGAAATTCCTGACGGAGATAACTTCTCAACTTTAAGTGTTACTATTCCTTATCCTTTTTCAAATGCAGCTTCTAATCAGGTACCAGCAGATTATTTCGATCCTAGCAAAATCTATTATATTTCGATTGCAGCACGAAATTCCACAAAAGAAATTAGAGAAATGATATTAGAAGCTGTTCCACCGGTATCTTCTGCAAAACAAAAAGAAAAGGAAGAAGAAGGGAAAGATTTAAAAAGCGATGAAACAGAAGATGAAACTACTGAAGAAATACAACGCATCATTGTAAACAATGAAATAAAAACGTACCCAAATCCGGTTAAGGACAAAATTACTTTTGATATTAAAGAAGGTGATTCTTTAAAAGCTGTAGAACTATATGACACTAATGGAAAGTTCATACAAAACCTGACCAATAAAATAACCGAGAATTCCGTAGATATTAGCACACTGGAAAGCGGAACTTACTTTGTAAAAATCATCAGCCTTTCTACTACTTCAAAAACTATTATCAAAAAATAAAATCAGAAGTTTAGTCCGATAAAAAACAGAGGAGTACTAAAATAGTGCTCCTCTGTTTCTATAAGCCAATACTACAACCGGCTATAATTTTCCGAAATAATAGCTTTACTGCAATATGGCTACAATCTCTTTAAAGCCTCTATTCTTGGCATGCTGCAAAGGACTTACGCCATCACTATCCGGAATATCCAAACGGGATCCGGCATCTTTTAAAATTTGAATAATTTCCTGGTATTTTTTGCTGCCATTTCCTAACACAATTGCTTCCATCAAAGCTGTCCAGCCTAAACGGTTGACATGGTCTATTGGAAAATTTTTAGTATTTGCTAATAATCTGACGGTTTCCACATGTCCGCGTTCGCAAGCCGGAATAAGTGCCGTTCCATTATATTGGTTAAAAAGATCAAAGCGTGCTCCATTGTCTAAATACAGCTGTACCAATTCTGTTTGTCCGCTTGCACCTGCATATAAAAAAGCGCTATCCAAATTATCCGACTGCTGGTTGACATCAGCTCCGTGTTTTATCAGCAACTTTGCCATTTCTGTCTGTCCGTTTCTGGTTGCAATTAATAACAACGAATTTTTATTAGTATCGGCTGTATTTGCATTAGCTCCATTTTCTAGTGCTTTTGTCATTCCATTTACATCATTTTTCTGCACTAATTCTAAAACATTCTGATTCATTTCTTGAGTTGTTTGAGTTAAAGAAGGGCAAGAAGCAGTTACTGCTATCATTGCCATTAAAAGTATACCTTTCATAATAGCTTTATTAAATATTTATACTCTTTTACCGGTAAATTATGGATTGCAATCTTTCTTTAAAATCTATATAAAAGATGATACTGCAAAGATAAAGCGGCTTGTTCTCAAACAAGTAGGACGATTTCTGCCATTGCTTGTAAAATTTATCTCTTTTCTCTAAATGCACTGGGAGTCATTCCTGTCTGGCTTTTAAAAAAATTAGAAAAATAAGCATGGTCAGCAAAACCCAATTCAAAGGCTATTTCTTTGATAGAAAGATTGGTATTGCTCAACAAACGTTTGGATTCTGTACTGACTCGCTGTTGAATCAGTTGTGTAGCAGAAGCCTTTAAATGCTTTCTGCAAAGAATGTTTAGGTAATTGGCAGAAACATGTAATTCATTTGCATAAAAGGCTACCTGCTTCTGTTCTTTAAAAAATTGGTCAACTAGCGTATTGAATTTTGCCAATCTTGGATTAGACTCATAAGCTTTAAGTGTTGACAACAACTTTTCGGCTTCATTGCTAACTAAGCTGGCAATGATAGCAGCACGCAGGTAAATGATATGATTTTGGGAATCGGTTTTTTGTAATTCTTCTTTAACAGCCTTGAATTCATATAGCAAACTGTTAAACGTAGAATTTTCCAACTCAAACACAGGATGATTCTGATAGTCAGTAATCGAAAATCGGAAATAGGGTGCAAACTGTTCAAAAAATGTCCGCTCCGCCATTAACTGATAACCAATTGTACCTGATTTGATATTCCATTTATGCAACTGTCCCGGAAAAAGCAAATGAACCTGGCTATTTTTTATTTCGTATTCAACCGAATCAATCGTATGATTCCCTTCTCCTTTTTCAAAAAGTAATATCGAAAAAAAGTCATGTTTATGCGGTTCGTCAATATGCCTTTCTCCATGAAGCTCATTAAACAAAAGTTCATCCTTACCGGCTAGTTGCCCCGCACGGAACTTTTCGATGTTGAGTATAGGTAATATCATTTTTTGAAGCAATTATAAATTACAACTGATCTATATAATAGAGATTTTCAAAAATTAGTTGAATCTATAATGCATAACTATCACTGCTTTTTAAAAAAACTTATAATAAGTTCGGGTGTTATAGCAAACACATCTTCGTCTTTAATTTCAAAACCATTAATTAAGTAAAATAAATTATTTAAATTGACTGGCAAAGAAAAATCAGACTTAGCGATTTTTTTTAACACTTCAATTCTATCAAGTTTTAAAATCTTTTTCCCTATTACCATTTTTTTATCCAAAATATCTATTATTTCAGAGTTTAAAGATCCCATCTGAAATTTTAACCGGAATTTCGTTCTCATCAGTGCTTCCCAGTTATTATTTTTAAAATGCTTATATGCTAATTCATTAAATAAATTTTTTAATACTATATCATTTGTCTCCAAAGTGGCATAAATACCATTTAACATTCTCTCTTCTTCAGTACGTCCTTGCCAGTCCAATTTACATTTATATCTTAATCCGTGATCGATTTCGTGCCATCCTTCAGAGAGAACTGTTCTTAATTGCAATTCAAAAGTATCATCTATCAGTTCATAATCAATATTTTGTGTCGCCTTTTTGACTTCTTGCATCACTTCTTTTTGATCATTACTGAATTCGCATATAATATTTGTTCGTTTAGGTTTAAAAACTGTTAGATCTAATTCATCTATTTCTTCATCAATAAAATCAAATTTTTTACTTAAAATTTCTTTTACCAAAATTATATCATCTTTAAAGTATGTAACTACTCTTATACCTAACAAATCTTGTATCTTTTTACCTTCAATTTTATATTCTTGTCCTTCTTCAAACTTTCTAGAAATTTTCTCTTTAATTGATTTATCATCTTTAATTCTACCAAATAATCTATAAAACATTCCTATCTTATCTAGTTCATCTTTAATTTTTTCTAAAATTTCTCGTTCAATAATTTTAAATCCTGCATTCATATTATCTATTATGATTTAAATAATTTATAGCTTCTCTAGTAATAAAACCTACATCATCTTTAAAATGTAAATATTCTTTCCTTTTTAGGCCTTCAATTACTTTGCTAACTTCCCTATCTGAATAATCACTTAATGACTTTTTTATATATGAAAACTTTCTGGCTCTTGGTTTTACTCCATCAATCTGAAAAAAATGTCTTAAAACTTCTTCTTCTTCCAATTTTTTATCACTATCTCCAATTGAATAATCTTGGCTGAAATGATCTGCAATATCATTAAGAAAAGTATTATTGGAATACGAAGCATATATAATAAAATCATGGTATTCAATATCACTAGACTGAATAATCAAGGTGCAATCATAGAAATTACAATTTTGAAAAGATGATGTTTTAAATTTTGATAAATTAAATATGCAATTTTCAAAAGTTACACTTGAAAAAATACATTCTTCAAAATAGCAATCATTATTAAATTCGACATTTGATATTGTTTTGTCTGTCAAAAAAAGGTTTTTATAAATTCTATCGAACTTTTTCAGTAAACTATAATCTAACTCAAAATAAAAACTCACATCATATTTGAAAGATGACTCTGAATAAATAGACCATAAAGATTTTTTCTTATCCTTACTTTGAATTTTAAATGAATCTATTGATTTTAATGCAAAATCTTGCGGTATAACTTCTGTAAATTTTTCCTTATAATGTTCTTGAAATTTGTTATAAATTAAATTTTCACCCACAAGGTTTCCAAATATGAAGTCATTCACAAATCCTACACTTCCGTTAGGCTTTCTATCTAAAAATACATGATTCGAAAGCGTGTCGACCAAATCTTCAATTGATGGTCTCTCTTCTGCTTGATATAACTTTAGGCTTTCTTGTAAAATCTTAAGATTATAATCCTTGATTAATTCCTTTATTGTTTCTTTTGATTCTGCTGTAATATTAAATTCAGACATAAATCTCATTAACTTTCGAAAAATTCTCATTTGGGTATCATCAGTTAATTTTAAATTTTGTCTTTGTATTTCTCTTTTCAACAAATACTCTAAATATTTATCAATCAAAGCCCCATCGTCAGATATTTCAATATATCCTTTTAGTTTTTCTATTGGTATGTTTCTTAAATATGAGAGCAAAACTGGATTAGCTATCTGTTCAATAGGAAATGAAGCCTTTGTTATAACCTCAATTTTATCTTTATCTAACCAATTTGCTATTGTAGGTTCTTTTATTTCAAATCTTGCTAGAGAAAATCTATTTGTCGAATCATATATCGAATTTAAAAATTCATCGCTGTTAAATATTGCTGTTTTTCTTGAAGTTATAACAATTTTAGAATCACCTTTTAGTAATTCAATAATTGTAGTTAACATACTTTCTACCTCATCTTTATTACTATCTTTAGAAATCAGCTCATCAAAACCATCTATAATTAAAGGAATTCTCCCTTTATAGATTTGATCTAAGACAATGTTTTGTTTTATTCCATTAGGAAACTGTTCATCAATTTCGTTAAGAAGAATATGTTTAAATACTCGTGCTTCTCTATTTCTTGATAACTCAGTAAAAAAAGGAAGTTTTTTACAATCAGAAGGAGAAAACGTATTTAAAATTTCATTTGCAGTACATGTTTTCCCAAAACCAGCAGGCGCTTCAATAATCATAAAAATTGCACCTTCTGTTCTACTTAAATAATGATTAATTTTATCTATTAACTTATCTTCGGTGCCATTATATGATTGGTTTTCAACAATATTACCATCTTCATTTTGGAAAATTAGATCATATGCTCCGTTTATATATTCGTATTTACTATTTTCTGGCAGATTTTGTAATTGTCTATTGACAAAATGCTTATACCTATTTCTTAATTCATTCCCTAAAGGAGTTTTTATAAAGAATCCTTCAAAAAGATATTCTTCGAGATGGTTTTCATTATCTAAAGTTTTTACATCTGTTGCATACCCCGCATTTGAATATTCATTCTTTATTTCTGTTATATTATATTCTTTATCAAACAAAATTATCTCTGCAGCATGATACATTCCATATCTTAAAGTGTATATCCTTACTTTATGATTAGATTTTTCAGATACTGAGTAATTGTATGATTTAAATAATTGATCTATTTTTCTTATTTTATCTTCAGTCATATATTTTATTAACAATTAACCAAGACTACAAAAAACATTTTAAATAGCTTCACATCCTGCGAACTTTTCGACAAACTGTAAGAAAAGCCATTTCAAACGTAATCCAATTAAACACTTCTTTCATACGGTTTCTCGTAATTTTGAAAAAAACCTTTCCCTTAATTTTTTTATCAAAAAAAAAAAACCTGCCATAAAGCAGGTTCCTCTATAAAAATCCTAAAGTACAGGCACATTGCACTCCAAAATCCAAAATCTCAATCCGTAATTCATAATTCGTAATTCAAAAATTCCCAATTCTTTAAATCCTCCTCTGCTCTTCCGTCTGCTCTCTTGTTTTTTCCTTTAATTTCTGGTTTCCAAAATTATATCGGAATCCCAACCTGAAGTTTTGTGAATCGGCATAAAAGCGTGACTTATTGTACTGGTTGCCATAGTCTGTTCTCAAACCTAATGTCTCGCCCCGATAAACATCGGAAAAAATGCCATATACTTCTCCGTTTCCTTTCAATACTTTCTTCCGTAATGCCAGAGTCAGGTTACTTGTAGGTGTAAAAACAAACGTACCCTGCACCGAAGAGGAGTTATAATCGAAATTAATCTCCCCGTTAAAATCTTTTTTCTTATTCAAAGCAAAACGATTGTTGACATTGAAGTTATAGGTAGGTCGTCCGTTGCTATACAATTTCCCGTCTACTCCCTGAAAACGGTCTTCTACATAACTAAGGGCTCCCTGTATACCGGCATCCCACCAGTCAAAAAATGTCAGATTGGTATTGAATTCCAATCCAAATGCATAATTTTTATCGATGTTGGTAAATTGGTAAACAACCGTATTTGTTTCATAATCCTGATAGACAATTTCCATCGATGGGTCTTTTTCCAATCGGTAATACAGGTCAAAATTATATTTCCCTTTTAGCGTATATAAGAAATTCAGGTTGTGCACAATGGTTGGCAATAACTTCGGGTCTCCCATGCCATAAGAATAATTATTGTTATAGATTCGGAACGGATTAAGTTCACTGTAACGCGGCCTGCTGATACGTTTGCCATAAGAAAAGCCTATTTCATGATTCCCGTTGGGCTTGTACATCGTATAAAAGGTAGGAAACAGTTTGAAATAGTTTTGGTCGTTGACTTCGGAAGTTGTAACCGAATTACCTTCAAGCGAAGTATATTCGCCTCGTAGTCCAGCCTTTACGCTCCATTTACCAAATTCCTTACTATAGCTCATATACCCTGCAAAGATAGATTCGTCATACAGGAACTTACTGATTCGGCCGGGATTAGGTACCAATATTCCATCAATATCATCTCTGTAATCGAGATTACTGTCAGCAGAAACGTTCCCGTATTTTAATCCGGCTTCAAACGTACCATTTGTTTCATTGCTGTAATCGGCCTGCATCGAAAAGAGCTTGATGGCTTGTCGGCTGTTATTTATAAAACGATTGTCGCGATAAGGTGTACCGTCCGGCAATGAAAAGGCCGTCATAATGTCCTGATAGTCCTTGGAAAGATAGTTTGTAAAGTCTGTATTGAATACCAGTTTGGCCTTGTCAGACAACAGGCGTTCGTATAGAAAATTATAAGCCGCATTACGAGCCGGGTTTTTTCTGTTATTTGTTGTCACATATAATGAATCGAGTAGCCCGTCACTACCGTAAATAGACGTTGGCGCACTATACCTGCCTCGCTGCTCCGGGGCCTGAAAACCTGTGGTTCCTATTGAAAACGTATTGAGTGAATCCAGTTCATAGCTTGCCTGTAATCGGTAAGAATGCTGTTCCAACGATTTGCTCTTGCGACGCAAAAAACTATCCCATTCTGAAGCCGTTCCTCCATTTTCATCATAATAACGTGTTTTGTCACGGCTTTCGTTTACATATTCTCCCATTCCAAAAGTATAGCGTCCCATTAAAGAAAGCTTTTTGCCTTTATAAAAATGCCCTGTAGATGTTACTGCTTTTGGATATATGGACTGCACATAGGCCGTATTGACAGAGCCTTTGTAGCCCAATGCTACTACTTTTTTAAGCTTGATATTGATTACAGCAGCTCCCTGAGCATCATATTTAGCCGGTGGATTAGTAATCACTTCAATCGATTTTACGTCATCTCCGCTGGTATTTTCCAGATATTGTTTCAGCTCATCGCCCGACATGTATATTTTTTTGTCGTTGATGGTTACCAGAATACTCTGACTGCCGCGTACGGAAATGCTGCCGCTACCGGTGGCGGTCACACCCGGTGTTTTGGAAAGGATTTCCCATGCATTGTTAGAAGATAAGGAAGAGTTTTCTACATTAAATTCCATACGGTCTACCAGTCTTTTTACAATTGGGCGTTTTGAAACTATTTCAACACCTTCTAGCATTTCTGCTGTTTGTGACAATACAAGAGGCTCCAACTGTAAATCGCCTGTTACATTTATATTTCTATAGGCGCTTGACATTCCAATCGCGCTTGCTTTCAGTATATATTGTCCGTTATCAACTGACCCTATTGTAAAACGTCCTTCCTCATCGGCAAGTACGTTTCTATAAGCGGTAGAATCTTGTGCTTTTAATAAAGCCACATCCGTGAAAGGCACCGCCTTGCCTCCGGTTTCTGTTACGGAACCGGAGAGGCTGTGCTGTGCGCTGCTCCACAAAGGTAGCAGCAGCAAAAAAATAACTAACTGTTTCATGATTTGATTGATGATTGAATCGATTGGATTCAGATGATTAATTGATTGATGATGATTGAAACCCGATGATTGATGATGCAAATCTCAGCAAACGCTTTCTGGAAATGGGTTAACGAAGGGTTAACGAAGGGTTAAACACAAAACGGCACTATGCACTATATTTAACAAAAGAGTCCCTTGCTATTTTGTAGCCCACGACCAGCCTGCAAACTTAACATCAAGTCCTGTTTGTTTTGGTTAAAGAAGGGTTAACGGTTTGTTTTTTAGTACTCCGAAACCAAGAAACACCTAGCTTTGTCCCAACAAACCAGCATTTGTCATGAAACGAAAAATAATGTTATTAATAGCTTCCTGTATTTTTACCGTAGCCGCACTTGCGACAATACAGGGCTATTTTATATACAATACCTATAAACTGACCGAAAAGGAAGTCAGCGCCAAAATCAAGAAACAGCTTGTGGATATGGAAGATACTGACGAATGGTATGACCTTAATAATGCCTGGATGCGGCTTACAGGCCAGTTTATCAAAGATTATGCGTACAAAAGAGTAAAAAAAGATGAGTTTGTCGCTTTTATGACTAAAAAATCAGACTCTCTAAGCAGCCTCATGTCTGATTATATGGCCAAAAAGAAAAAGCCCGGCGACTATGACATAGGTTATTCCGTTTATATCAACTCGGCTACGATTCTTGAAAATAAAAAAATGGAAAACTTATATAAAGGTAAGCTGTTTGTAAGTGGAAACCGTATTCGAAACAAGGATGAGATATCTGCTTCTACAGGCCGATGGGAAAGCGATTTGGAATTGAATGTTGAAGACAGCCTCCTGGATCCGATTAAAAAAGATCTTAAATTTCTTATCAAAAGCGAAACCTATTATAGTGTCGCCAATTGGCAAATGACAGTAATCAGTCAAATGGCCGGACTGTTGATTTTTTCTGTACTGCTTATGGCATTTGTGGTTTATCTCTATTATTTATCGCTTAAAAATTTGATTAGTCAGAAACGTATTGCAGATATCAAGACCGATTTTGTAAACAATATTACCCACGAATTCCAAACCCCACTGGCTACGATGGATATTGCCATCAAAACCTTACAACGCAAAGAGAAGGACATGACTGAAGAGCATTACAGGCATACTTTGTCACTACTTGAAAGACAGAATGAAAGACTACAGAAGTTATTCCGTCAGGTTACTGATGCTTCATTGCTGCCTTCAACACGCTCAGAAAACGTTAAGGAAATCAGCTGCAGTGAAATTCGTGATATTATAGATGATTTTAAGCTTTCGCATCCGGACACTGTTATTAACTGTCATCAGGAACAGAAAAGCCTTCACGCTAAGATTGACCCGTTCCATCTGAACACTATTATTGTAAACCTGCTGGAAAATGCGGTAAAATATGGTGCGACAAAAATTGACATTGAAATGAAATCTCAAAAAAACAGCTTTGTTATGAGCATTCAGGATAATGGACAAGGTATTGCTACAAAGGAACAGTTCGCGATTTTTGATAAGTTTTACAGGATTGAAAAAGGAAATATACACGAAACAAAAGGGCTCGGACTAGGACTGTTTTATGTCAAGCAGCTCATCGAATCCTATAAAGGCACAATCAAAGTAGAAAGCGAAGAAGACAAAGGAGCCCTATTTTTAATTACACTACCATTATGAAAAAGCACATCTTATTAGCAGAAGACGATTTCGACTATGCTTCCATTTTGAAGCAATATCTGGAATTTTCCGGATTTGACGTCACCTGGGCCAAAGACGGCAAAGAAGCCCTTAAGCTATTTCCAGACGCCCAACCTGACATTTGTGTCTTTGATGTAATGATGCCGCAAATGGATGGCTTTACGCTGGCTGAAAAAGTTGTTGACACCTATCCGGAAACGCCTTTTATTTTCCTGACAGCTAAATCCATGAAGGAAGACAAGATAAAAGGTTTACGACTTGGAGCTGATGATTATATCGTCAAGCCTTTTGAAGTAGAAGAATTGATATTGCGAATTACGAATATATTGAAACGTGTGCAAAAAACGGCGCCACAGCACACAGCAGATAAAAAATTCAAAATTGGGCAATATCTGTTCGACAGTGAAAACTATCTATTAACACATGAAAATATTACACACCGAATAACGGAAAAGGAGGCACACCTGATCCAGTTTTTATATGCCAGCAAAAACAAGCTTGTAAAAAGAGAAGACATTCTAAAAGAAATCTGGGGCAACGACGATTTCTTTTCCGGCAGGAGCATGGATGTCTTTATCAGCCGATTACGGAAGTATTTCAGCGAAGATCCTGCCATATCTATTCCAAGCGTGAGAGGCTTGGGTTTTGAGTTTAACATTAAAGAATAACATTATGAGACTAATTATCACCATCGCATTTATGGCTTGTAGCTATTTGGCAAGCGCACAGAAGACTCCTCCTACACCGCCAACGCCACCAACACCACCGACTCCGGCAACGTCGGTTAAGGTTTCGGCTAACGTTAATTCAGTAGTAACAATTAATGGAAAAACGTATGTTTCCAGCAGTTCATCTACTCCTGTAAAAGCAGAAGCCAAAAGCAGCAGTAAAAAAAGTAAAAGCAGCAGCTCTAGTTCAAGTTCCAGCTCTACTTCTGTTTCTGTCAATAATTCGGATTTTACGTATTCGATACGGGCAAGCTTTGATGACTATAAGACTGAAAAGATTCGAAAAATTTTGATGGATAATCTTGAAAAGGACTATTTAAGCAGCAAGGGTGACACCTATACATGGAAAAGACTTGAAGATGGCGAAGCGGCTTATAGTTATGTTTTGTCAGAAGGAAGGTTGAAAGGTACAGTTAATAAGGAACTAAATTCCAATAATGCAGTAGACAAGTTTATTATTTTGGGAGAAAAGATTTCGGAAGCCTTGTCTAATGATTAGAGATAAAAAAACGGCTGAATGTTAAACATTCAGCCGTTTCCAAACTAACAATGAATCAAATCAGCTAACAGCGTTTGAAGCTTTGTCGTTTACTCCGGTAGCAGCATTTATAGCTTTTCCGGCAATATTTTTACTTTCCTGAATCACAGAATCGGCTTCGGCTACTGCCGAATCTTTTATCTTGCCTAAGGTATCTTTTACTTTTCCGGCCATATCGCCTGCCTTATCCAGCATCGAGCCGAAATTAATATATCCTTTTTTGTTGCAAATTATTCCTACTACTGCTAAGGCTGCGACTCCCGCCGCAATTCCTAAAATTAGTTTCTTATTTGTCATAGCGCTGTTTTTATATAATAATTTGATTCGTAAACTAACTTGTAATAATTTTTTTTACCTAGATGAAAAGTGGAAAGCCATATTCTTCATCTTGACCTTCTAACTCTTGGTCTTCCTCCTCTTCTTCGAAGATTTCCATTCTGTTCCATACCGTTTTGATAATGGTCACTAAAGAGAGACCTACAATTCCGATCAATAAAAGGCTTTTTGTTTTCATTTTCAGTGCGTATTATTTTGGGTTATTAATTATTAATTCGTCATGAAGATACGACAAAATAAGCAATCCGAATGTTGATTTAATATAACTTTAATACAAAAACCTCGGATTTTGTAACAAAAAGGAAGAAACGTGTAATGAGATTTTTTAAGGATTTATGATTTTGGATTTATGATTTTAGATTTTGGATTTATGATTTTAGATTTATGGTTTTAGATTTATGATTTATGTTTCAAACTGCCAACTAAAAACTATCCACTACAAACTATCAATTATCCACTATAATATTAACTATAAACTAAAAAAAGCTTGCGGTTCTAATAAATAAGAGTACATTTGCACCGAGAGACCTGGAAACAGGGTTACGCTCTCACCGCTAAAGTCGATCGCTCCAGGTCGGCTTTTGCATTTTTATATAGGTATGGGTTTGGATAATAGATGATAGAGAATAGATGAATAGACTAATAACTATCCATTATCAACTAAAAACTATCCACTTACCACTATCAACTATCCACTATAAACTATCCACTATAAACTAATCAATTCCTTCCCACCATTTATTTTTGCTATCCAGCACATTTAAATCCAGTACTTCCCCAATCATAGGATGCACAATAGGTTGGCCGGTCTTTTCGGCAGCAGCTACTGCCCTTATAATAGGTTCGTCCCAATCGTGAAGCGCAAGCGGGAATTTGGCCCAATGCACTGGAAACAATACCTTAGCATTTAGGTCTAATGCGGCCTGTACCGTTTGTTCCGGCATCATATGAATATACTTCCAATTCTTGTTGTATTGTCCGCATTCCAATATCGCAAGGTCAAAAGGCCCAAATGCATCGCCTGTTTGTCTGAAAAAAGTATCATAGCCGGAATCACCTCCAACGTATATTCTTTTCTGTGGCGTATCGAGCACAAATGTCAGCCAGATGGCCTGATTTCTCTTAAAACCTCTGCCTGAGAAGTGGCGTGCCGGAACCGTATGAATCTTAAAACCTGAGCCCAAATCCAGTGACTCGTGCCAATTAAGCTCGTCAATCATTTTCATATTAAAATTCCATCGTTCGAAATGTTCACCTGTCCCTAATCCTGTAATGATCCGTTTTACCTTTGGTCTTAATTGGAGCATTGTATCATAATCCAAATGGTCCCAATGATCATGTGATATAAGCAAGAAATCAATCTCAGGCATATCGGCAGCACTATACACATTAGAACCTTTAAATGCATTTACAGTAAACGATAAGGGTGAAGCATGGTTACTAAACACCGGGTCAACCAAAAAAGTCTTGCCGCTTAGCTGCATAAAATAAGACGAGTGACCAAACCAGACCAATACATCTTTTTCGGGATTCAGATTTTTCAGGTCGGTCTTTTGTGAAGGAATAACACCTGATGGAATATTTCGCTTACTTTTCCCGAAGAAAAAGTCTTTTAACACTGTAAACAGATTCGCCCCATCAGTAAGATCTGGCGTATTGGAAATATTTTGGAATTGCCCGTTTCCATAATTTGAAAGTTTTTTGATACGTTCCATTCGGTTGCCTGACGGTCGTCTTCCAAATTTGGGATGGTTAAAAAAGAAAAAGACAGAAATTGCCAGCAGTATACACAGAGTAAAAATAAAAGTCATCTGATTTTGAGATTTAACTATGCCAAAGCTATCGATAAATTGGATTCAAAAAATAAAAGCTATGCTAAATATAATATAACAAAAACAAAAAAACTGTTGGATTTATCATAACTGTCATTTCATTTTTAAATCGTATATTAGTAAGACAATTTTATAAAATCAGCCACCATGAACGATAATTTCAAGAACATCATAGAATCACTGATTAAAAACGGCTTCATAGAATCTGAACAGCATATACGGGAACTGGGAAACAAACTCGATTTTAAGATTACACAATATTCTCTCAATACGCCTCTCAGCTTTAAGTTCCATAACAGTGATGAGTTTGTCACCTTTCTTAACTTCTCCAATCCGGAAGAGCTCGATGAAGAAAAGATTGGACTTATTAATGCTGCCATACTGGAGCAGGGTTTGGATCCGGACGACTTTTTTTATGTAAACTTTTTTAAGAAGGAAATCAACGAATTATAGTTTATAGTGGATAGTTGGTAGTAGATAGTTTAGTAGTTAGTCATAAATCAAAAATATGCCATCTATCGATTTCAGATATAAGATTTTAGATTTGGGATTGAAGTCCACTTCATGATGTTCGTAAATCAAAAATATATCTAACGCATTTATGGATTTCAGATATTAAGATTTGGGATTCAAACACATTTCATAATACTCATAAATTATAAATCTCAAATCAAAAATATGCCATCTATCGATTTCAGATATAAGATTTTAGATTTGGGATTGAAGTCCACTTCATGATGTTCGTAAATCAAAAATATACCTAACGCATTTATGGATTTCAGATATTAAGATTTTGGATTCAAACACATTTCATAATACTCATAAATCATAAATCTCAAATCAAAAATAAATTTTAAGACGCATCTGCATTCATAAATCTTAAATCACAAATCTTAAATATAGTTCCCAAAACTTTCTATTGAAGTACATTTGCATTCATAAATCATAAATCCCAAATCATAAATCACAAACCCTAAATCATGAAGCTCGTTTTCGCATCCAACAACAAAAACAAAATTAAAGAAATACAAAACCTGCTTCCTGATGACATACAGATATTGAGCCTGGAAGATATTGGATGTTATGAAGATATTCCTGAAACCGCAGACACAATTGAGGGCAATGCTATCCTAAAAGCAGATTATGTTACCAAAAACTACGGTTACGACTGCTTTGCTGATGATTCAGGATTGGAAGTCAACGCTTTGGATGGCGCTCCCGGCGTCTACTCTGCCCGTTATGCCGGCGAACAGAAAAATGACCAGAATAATATTGACAAACTGTTACTGGAACTGGAGAATAAAACCGATAGAAAAGCCAATTTTAAAACCGTTATTGCATTGAACCTAAAGGGTCAGCAGACATTATTTACAGGAAAAATATTTGGAACTATCATCACAGAACGACGAGGAACGAATGGTTTTGGTTATGACCCGGTATTTCTTCCTGATGGTTTTTCCTACACTTTTGCGCAACTTTCACTCGAAGAAAAGGGCGCTGTAAGCCATCGTGCGCAAGCCGTAAGACAACTTATAGAGTATCTAAAAAAAATAACTTTCTGATTTTCAATTATTCATAAAAAAATAAACTTCATTTTTGCATTAGTTTTAATGATATATTAAACGTACCTTTGCACCCTATTTTAAATAAATATATGAACAAATTTGAACAATTAGGATTGAGTGAGTCGCTGCAGAGGGCGATTTTAGATCTAGGATTTGAAAATCCGACAGAGGTGCAGGAAAAAGCGATTCCCCTATTATTGGCACAAGACACAGACATGGTTGCGTTGGCTCAGACAGGGACAGGGAAAACAGCAGCGTTTGGTTTTCCGCTTATCCAAAAGATTGATGCCGACAATAGAAATACTCAGGCGTTGGTTTTATCACCAACACGCGAACTTTGTTTGCAGATTACAAATGAAATCAAAAACTACTCTAAGTACGAAAAAGGTATTAATGTAGTTGCGATTTATGGCGGTGCCAGCATTACAGAGCAGGCTAGGGAAATTAAGAGAGGAGCACAAATTGTTGTAGCTACCCCGGGAAGAATGCAGGACATGATCAATAGAGGATTGGTGAACATTACACAAATCAGCTATTGCGTACTTGACGAAGCAGACGAAATGTTGAACATGGGATTTTATGACGATATCGTAAACATCCTTTCAACTTCACCAGACGACAAAAACACATGGTTATTCTCGGCTACGATGCCGGCTGAAGTAGCTAGAATTGCAAGACAATTCATGAGCGAACCATTGGAAATTACTGTTGGAACCAAAAACTCTGGTTCTGCTACAGTTTCACACGAATTTTATTTGGTAAATGCCCGTGATCGTTACGAGGCATTGAAAAGATTGGCTGATGCTAATCCGGATATATTTTCTGTGGTGTTTTGCCGTACGAAACGAGACACACAGGCAGTTGCTGAAAAATTAATAGAAGACGGATACAGTGCTGCTGCATTGCATGGAGATTTATCTCAGGCACAGCGTGATGGCGTTATGAAATCATTCCGTGGAAGACAAATCCAGATGCTTGTAGCGACAGACGTTGCGGCACGTGGAATTGATGTTGACAACGTGACTCACGTAATCAACTACCAACTTCCGGATGAAGTAGAAACCTATAACCACCGTTCCGGAAGAACCGGACGTGCGGGAAAACTAGGAACTTCTATCGTAATTGTAACTAAAAGCGAATTGCGTAAAATTTCTGCTATTGAAAAAATCATCAAGCAGAAATTTGAAGAAAAACCAATTCCTTCCGGAATCGAAATCTGTGAAATCCAGTTGTTGCACTTAGCTAACAAAATCAAGGATACAGAAGTAGATCATGAAATTGACAATTATCTTCCGGCAATCAACAACGTTTTTGAAGCCCTGACAAAAGAAGAGCTTATCAAAAGAATGGTTTCGGTAGAATTTAACCGTTTCATCAACTACTACAAGAAAAACAGAGACATTTCTGCACAATCAGCCGGAGAAAGACGTCCTTCAGGTGAAGGTGCTTCAAGAGAAGGCGGTGCAGTACGTTATTTCGTGAATATTGGCTCCAGAGATAATTTCGACTGGATGTCATTAAAAGACTTCCTGAAAGAAACGTTAGAATTAGGACGCGACGACGTTTTCAAAGTAGACGTAAAAGAAGGTTTCTCTTTCTTCAACACCGATGCTGAACATGCAGACAAAGTTATGGATGTATTGAACGGAATCGAAATGGACGGAAGAAGAATCAATGTTGAAATCTCTAAAAATGACGGAGGTGGCAGAAACAGCTCCAGAAGAGACCACAACGGCAGAGGAAACAGATCTGGCGGTGGCGGTGGATTCAGAAGCGACAGAAATTCTGCTCCAAGAAGAGAAGGCGGATTCAGAAGCGACAGAGGCGGATCATCAGACAGACCCGGACGCAGAAGCGAAGGCTTTTCTTCAGATCGTTCAGACCGTTCTGACCGTCCAAGAAGAGAAGGTGGATTTTCTGAACGCTTTCCAAGACGTTCTGAAAACAGATCGGAATTTCCGAAAGCAAGAAGGACTAGAAGAGACTAAACCTTTTAGTTAATTTTCTTATAATTATAAACAGACTGCAAAATATCTTAAAGAGTTTTATTACTTTTAACGCTTCTAACAAGGCTATGAGATATTTTGCAGTTTTCTTTTTCTTTTTCGTAACCTCTTTTGCTTTTGCACAGGATACAAAAATTTCGGCTACAGTAATAAACGACAATACTTTGCTCCCCCTCGCAGATGTTAGCGTAATTAACCTCAACAAGGTTAAAGGAACAACAACAAATGCTAGCGGTTACTTTGAATTGGTTGCCGAAGTAAACGATACACTTCACATTTCAACTCTGGGATACAAATCTATCAAGGTAAGAGTTACCAACGACTGGTTCAAGACTAAAAGCACAAAAATTAAAATGACCGAAAAGGCTTATGCTTTGGAAGAAGTGGTCATTAACCAATACAACCTAACCGGATATCTGGAAATCGATTATAAAATTATTCCAATAAAAGAAAATTTCAGATACAGCATTTCAGGCCTGTCACAAGGTTATGAAATGGGAAGATACTCACCAGGCGCTTTCTCGAAAGTAGTAGGTTCTATCTTCAACCCGGCTGACATGCTTTACAATTTCTTCGGAAAAAAGCCTACAGAACTCAAAAGGCTGAAAGAAATGAAAAAAGATGATGCCGTGAAAAACCTGCTGGCTTCCAAATTCGACAGGGAGACTCTAGGTGCCTTATTAGGCGTTACTCCTAACGAAATTGCCGAAATTCTGGAACGTTGCAACTACTCTGAAGCATTTATCAAAACGGCTAATGATTTGCAAATCATGGATGCGATTAATGAGTGCTACGAAGAGTATAAAATCCTGAAAGGCAAGAAATAATCCTATTTCTATCCGGAAATATTATTCATTTCCATATACCGCTGCTCTATTCTTTTGATATCGCGGATTGAATTTTTTGCCCAGGCCAGTCTTCTTGAAAGTATTTCATCTTCAGTCAGTTTCCAATCTACATCAGACTGACGTAATCGGCTTGTAATGTCCTGTATTACTATTGCGGCTGAAACTGAAATGTTCAGACTTTCTGTAAAACCAACCATCGGGATTTTCAAAAAACCATCCGCTTCTTCCATTACTTCTTCAGAGAGACCTCCTCTTTCAGTACCAAAAAACAAAGCAGAACGCTTTGTAATATCAAATTCATGCAATAAACAGGAGTCATTATGAGGCGTAGTGGCAATAATCTGGTAGCCCTTTTCCTTTAAGGTCTTTAGGCATTCTGTATTGGAATTGTATCGGTTTACATCAACCCATTTTTGGGCTCCCATAGCAATTTCCTTGTCAATCTTCTTACCGTATTTTTCTTCAACTACGTGAAGATTCTGAATACCAAATACTTCACAACTTCGCATAACCGCACTCGTATTATGAAGCTGATAAACATCTTCCAATGCAATTGTAAAATGATTGGTGCGTTGTTCCAATATTTTTAAAAACTTCTCTTTCCTGCTTTCCGTAAGAAATCCTTCCAGATAAGCGAGATAATCAAGTTCCCAGACTTTTTCTTTCATTAATGAATGGTTTTATAAAATAGTTTCCTTAAATTGGCTTACCTAAAATCTAGCCATGTCTCAGGAAGAATTGCTACAGCAAATTTATAAAAAAGACGATAGAGCCTTCACACTGCTCTATGATATGTATTCTAAAAGTCTTTTCAGTGTCATTTATAATCTGATACGCGACCATGAGGAAGCTGAAGATATACTTCAGGAAACTTTTGTGAAAATATGGAAAAATATCGAAAGCTATGACGAATCCAAAGGAAGATTCTACACATGGATACTCAATATTTCGCGAAACGCCTCGATTGACAGGCTTCGTTCCAAAGGCTTTAACAACAGGCAAAAAAACCTCTCGTCTGATAATTTCGTACATCTTCTTGACGAAAGCAATAAAATGAACCATAAAATTGACACCATCGGAATCAGGGAATTTGTCAAAAAATTAAAGCCGAAATGCATCCAGATTCTCGACCTGTTATTTTTTAAAGGGTATACACAGCAGGAAGCATCGGAAGAATTACAGATTCCGTTAGGAACTATAAAAACCCAAAACAGAAACTGTATCAATGATTTAAGAAACTTTTTAAAAGTATAATGGACAAACAGGAATACATAGAATCAGGTATTTTAGAATTATATGTCTTTGGACAATTGGAAGAACCGGAATTCAGCAAAATCACGGAAATGGCCAAAAATGATGAAGATATTCGCAATGAAATTATCTCCATCGAAAAAGCTATCATTAATTTCTCTGAGAGCATGGCTCCTTTTCTTTCATCAGAAAATTATGAAAAGATTCGTACCTCATTAATGCTCAAGCACAGAATAACAGCAGAAGAAAAACCAAAACCTGGCATTGCCTTGTATTTGGGATGGGCAGCGTCTATATTGCTTATGATTGGTGTAGGATACCAATACGTACAGTTAGAAGACAAAAAAGATACAATCCAGACTATAGAAACAGAAAAAAGCAAATTGCAGCAATCTGTAACCGACCTTAATTTACAGAACAAAAATACCGAAGCTGCCTTATCCGTCATTCGGGACAACAGCAACACTGCTGTAGCTATGGAAGGACAGGAAGTTTCACCACTATCTTACGCAAAAGTTTATTGGAACAAAACCACTAAAGCCGTACATATTGATGCGTCCGGATTACCTGAACCGCCAGAAGGAATGGTGTATCAGGTATGGGCATTAAAGCTCAATCCGCTGACGCCAACAAGCATTGGCCTTCTTGATAATTTCAAAGACAACACAAAACGTTTCTTTGCCATTGAAAAGGCAGAAGAAGCCGAGGCTTTCGGGATTACACTGGAACCGGCTGGCGGAAGCCCATCGCCTACTTTAGGACAGCTTTATACTCTGGGAAAAGTTTAATTAGTCTCTAAGGTTCTGAGTTACTAAGTTTTGTTTTCGATTGTACGAAGTGCTTTTTTAATGATATAATCTGTTTCCCTGCACGGAGATTCTTTGCGCCATCTTTCACAGAGTTCCATTACAAATTTGGGCTGTGATTTGCTGGCATCGTTGAGCCAGTTACCAACGCTGTCCTGTACATATTTTGCCTTGTCGGAACGCAAGGGTTCCAAAATTGGCAGTCCCAGTTCCGGTTGCTGTTTGAGCGCATCAATATGTTCGCACCAGACTCCGCGAGGTCGGGTTGCTTCACTGGCAAAACGCCTTACATTTTCGTCATTGCTTTTGGTCCATTCTGAAAGGATTTTTATGCTTTCGCTAATATCCGCAGAAATTAATTTTCGTACCGAAAGCCAGGAAATCTCCCTTACTCCAAAATGTTTATCTGCCGCAAATGGCTTTATCAATTCTAATACCTCCTCTACACTATGATTCTTATCAGATGCAATATAATAGGTTGCCCAACAACGAACCAAATCAGAAGGATGCGTGGCAATTTCCTCCAGAAAATGAGAGTCTCCTGCTTGTGATACCACACGATAAAGTCCCTTTCCTATAGCTTCATTGATGGTATTGACCGTTTGTTTTTTTAACTGCTCAATAGTTTCTAAAACAGGAGCCAGATAAGAGGTCCTTCCTTTTTCTTCCAACAAATTTTCAAGTAGTATTCTTTGGTCGACTGCCAGCCATTCCGTAAGATTTACAGTTTCTATCCTGCCCCTGTTCAACTGTTCCAGAATAGTTGCTGGAATATCTTTTGCGGAGCGGGCTCCTTTTCTTTTAATTTCTGCCATAACTTATATTGTTCAGAAATGATTCACCGTGTAATCTTTCTTTGATTATTTTTGTAAAAATCCTAAATCCGGAACAGATAAGCAATACCGCATATTTTTATCCCCTGGTGAACAAAAAGTCAATTTTATGAAAGCAAAGGAAAGAGCAACCGAAAATAAAATCTGTCCGTTAGAAATTGCTGTAAATTCCATATCCGGAAAATGGAAAATCCCTATTGTGTGGCAAATGAACGAAGGTAAAAAACGTCCAAGCGAATTTCTAAGAGGCATTGCCAAGGTAGACCGCCGTGTATTGAACCAGCAATTAAAAGAAATGGAAAAAGACGGTATCTTAACCAAAGAAACTTTTAATGAACTGCCACCTCGTGTAGAATATTCCTTAACCGAATTGGGAGAAAAGCTGGTTCTGGTTTTATGGCAGTTAAACGATTGGGGAAAATTACTATTGGAAAAAGAACCCCTCACTACAGAAACACAAACAGTATGAAAAAGAAACTTGTAGTACTTACCGGAGCCGGAATCAGTGCTGAAAGCGGCATTAAAACTTTTCGCGATTCAGACGGATTATGGGAAGGCCACGACATTATGGAAGTCGCATCTCCGGAAGGCTGGAAAAAAAATCCTGTCCTGGTTTTGGATTTCTACAACAAAAGGCGCCAACAACTTAAAGAAGTCCTGCCAAATGCCGCACATATAATCCTGGCAGAATTGGAACAACACTTCGATGTACATATCATTACTCAAAATGTAGACGATTTACATGAAAGAGCCGGAAGCACGAAAGTATTGCACCTGCACGGAGAATTGCTAAAAGCACGCAGTACCCAAAACCACCGTCATATTATAGAGTGGCAAGACGATTTGTTTTTAGGCAATCTGGACACTAACGGGCATCAGCTCCGCCCGCATATTGTATGGTTTGGCGAAGCAGTACCTGCTTTGGACGAAGCTGTAAGAATCACACACGAAGCTGATTTTTTTGCCGTAGTAGGAACTTCATTACAGGTTTATCCGGCAGCAGGACTCGTTGATTTTGCAAAGCCGGGAACACCTTTATATTATGTCGATTTAAATCCCGCCCGAATTACAAACCTGAGTAACGAATTGGAGATTATTCCCAAAACAGCTTCCGAAGGCATGAAAATCTTAAAAGAAAAGCTGCTTCGGCTTGCCTAATATCATTCTTTTGACTTTTATACTTCAGACAGATAAAGTATATTTGCGCTTAATAACAACACAAAATGACAACTCTAACTGAACTAAACGCTATATCTCCAATTGACGGGCGATATAGAAGCAAAACGTATTCCTTATCACACTATTTTTCAGAAGAAGCACTGATTCGCTATCGCGTGCTTGTTGAAATAGAATATTTCATTTCACTTTGCCAGATTCCGTTGCCACAGCTAAAAACTGTTGACGCATCGCTATTTGACAGTTTGAGAAACATCTACAAAAATTTTAGCGCTGATGATGCTAAAGCTATAAAGGAAATTGAAAAAACGACTAACCACGATGTCAAGGCTGTTGAATATTTTATAAAGGAAGCATTTGACAAGCTCGGACTATCCGAATATAAAGAGTTTATCCATTTTGGATTGACTTCTCAAGACATTAACAATACGGCAATCCCGTTATCGACCAAAGAAGCTTTCCAGGAAGTATATCTGAAATCGCTGATTGAGCTGACTGCCAAACTTAAAGAATTAAGTACCGAATGGGCAGATGTGCCAATGCTGGCCAGAACTCACGGACAACCGGCCTCTCCTACCCGATTAGGCAAAGAAATAGCTGTGTTTGTAGAAAGGCTGGAAGAACAGATGCGCCTTCTTTTTAATGTTCCTTTTGCTGCCAAATTTGGTGGTGCAACCGGAAATTTCAATGCCCATCATGTGGCTTACAGACAAATTGACTGGAAACAGTTTGGAAAAGATTTCGTTGAAGGAACGTTAGGATTACAGCATTCGTTTCCAACAACGCAAATTGAGCATTACGACCATTTTGCTGCTTTTTTTGATGCATTGAAACGAATCAACACTATCCTGATTGACCTTGACAGAGACATCTGGACTTATGTATCGATGGATTACTTCAAGCAAAAAATCAAAGCCGGTGAAGTAGGTTCTTCTGCCATGCCACACAAAGTAAATCCTATTGATTTTGAAAACTCGGAAGGAAACCTTGGAATTGCAAATGCCATTTTTGAACATCTTTCTGCCAAACTACCCTTATCAAGATTACAGAGAGACCTTACGGATAGCACAGTATTGAGAAACATAGGCGTACCTATGGGCCATACGATTATCGGTTTTGAAGCAACCTTGAAAGGATTAAACAAACTGTTACTGAACGCTGCTAAATTTGAAGAAGATTTGGAGAAAAACTGGGCTGTTGTTGCCGAGGCTATCCAGACCATCCTGCGAAGAGAGGGCTATCCAAATCCGTACGAAGCCTTAAAAGGTCTTACAAGAACCAATGAAGTAATGAATAAGGAATCCATCCATAATTTTATCAAAACTCTGGATATTTCTGATGCCGTGAAAGCAGAATTGCTGGTAATTACGCCAAGCAATTACTTAGGAATCTAAAATTTCAAAATTCAAACACTATAAAAAAGTCCCGGGCAAAATCATACAATACTGCCCGGGATTTTTTTTTGCTGATTTTCTTTTTTTTCCCGACATTTAAATAACTGAAATACAACCCCAACTATACACTATCCACTACCAACTGTCAACTAAATCCGATGTCGAAGAACAAAATTCTAATATTGTTTGCTCACCCTCTATTCGAAAAATCTTTTGCGAACAAAATCCTGACGGAACATATCCCCGACTCACACAGCATCACTTTTCACGATTTATACGAAACCTATCCCGAATTTGATATTGATGTAAAACACGAGCAGGAACTCTTAAAACAGCACGACATCATTATCTGGCAACACCCAATGTATTGGTATAGCTGTCCGCCTTTATTAAAACAATGGATAGATATGGTTTTGGAATATGGCTGGGCCTATGGAAAGTATGGATTGGCATTACAGGACAAAGTTATTTTCCAAGCCATAACCACAGGTGCCAATGCGGAAAACTATTCGGCAGAAGGATTACATCTGTTTACAATACCAGAACTGTTGCGGCCTTTTAGCCAAACCGCCAAAGTATGTCGTATGGAATATTTACCTCCATTTGTAATTCACGGCACCCATAAAATGGACGAACAGACCTGCCACGAAAAAGCAGCCTCCTATGCACAACTGCTTATGTATTTAACAAATAACGAAGTTGATATTCGAAAGATACAGGAGTTTCCTTATATGAACGATTGGATGCAATCTAAAAACATTTGACATGGAAAATAGTTTTTTTCTTCAGGCAATAATCTATCTGGCAGCAGCCGTAATCTGCGTCCCAATAGCTAAAAAAATTGGATTGAGTTCAATTCTGGGCTATCTGTTTTCTGGAATAATTATTGGTCCATTCGTCATGGGCTTTATAGGTTCTGAAGGACAAGACCTGATGCATTTTGCAGAATTTGGCGTAGTCATGATGCTTTTTTTAATCGGATTGGAATTAGACCCCTACAAATTCTGGAAAATGAGGCGCTTCATCTTAGGCATGGGATCGCTTCAGGTGGGTCTTACCTCTTTGGTACTTTTTACCTGTTCTTCCATTATTTTTGACTGGAGCTGGCAGACGGCATTAACTATTTCACTCGCATTATCGCTGTCTTCAACCGCTATCGTATTACAGACACTTAAAGAAAAAGGAATGCTACAGACATCGGTTGGACGCTCTTCCTTTGCTGTTTTGCTCTTTCAGGATATAGCTGTTATTCCTATACTTGCTCTCATTCCTTTACTGGCTTCCAGTTCCCACATAATTCCTGAAGAAGACCTGCATCATTCCCTGATTTCAAATCTGGACGGCTGGTTACAGACTTTAATTGTAACAGGAGTTATTGCGACCATTTATTTTGGTGGAAAATATATTATTGTGCCTTTGCTCCATATTATTGCTAAAACCAGGCTGCAGGAACTATTCACTGCTTCGGCCTTACTCCTTGTATTGGGCGTTTCCTACCTGATGCAAATTGTCGGGCTAAGCCCTGCTTTAGGTGCTTTTATGGCGGGAGTCGTTTTGGCCAATTCTGAATTCCGTCATGAACTGGAAGGCGATATTGCTCCTTTTAAAGGATTGTTTTTAGGATTGTTTTTTATTGGCGTTGGCGCTTCCATAAATTTCAGGTTGATTATTGACAATCCGGCTTTTATCCTGATTTTCGGGTTTATACTGACTATGATAAAATTCTTTGTCTTTTTAGGAATCGGAAAACTATACAATAAAAAAATCGACCAGAACTTTATCTTTTCGATTGGCTTGAGTCAGGCAGGAGAATTCGGGTTCGTAATCATGAGCTTTTCCATGCAGTTGAATATCATCCCGAATATGCTCGCAAACCAGATTATGGCTATTATTGCCATCAGTATGATTGCTACACCGTTCCTTTTGCTGATAAATGAAAGATTAATTGACCCCTATTTTGGCGTAAAAGAAAAAGAATCCAACACCTATGATGAAATCAATGAAAATAACAAGGTGATTATTGCCGGTTTTGGAAATTTTGGAAGTACAATAGGTCGTCTTTTAAAAACCAATAAGATTCCGGCAACCATTCTCGACCTCGATTCTGACCGTGTTGATTCGCTTCGAAAAATGGGTTTTAAGGTATATTATGGCGATGCTACCCGACTGGAACTGCTCAAAGCTGCTGGTTGTGAAAATGCGGAACTTTTTATTGCAGCCATTGACAACCCAACCGTAAACCTCATCGTAATTGAAATGCTTAAAAAACATTTCCCGCATTTAAAAATTCTGGCAAGGGCCCGAAACAGGAATGATGCTTTCGAAATTATTGATATGGGAATTGAAAATATTTACCGCGAAAATCTTTATAGTGCCGTACACCTGGGCATAGATGCCTTAGTTTATCTGGGACACCGTCGTTATTCCGCAACGCGGCAAGGGCAAAGGTTTATCAAATATGATGAAGATGCAATTTTCAGGCTGGCCAAAAAACGCCATGACAAAAAGGCTTTTATGATTTCGGCTATGGAAGAAATAGAAATGCAGGAACAGCTTTTCAAAAGCGACCTGCTCAATCCAATGGGGCCTGATGACCATGCATGGGATAGCGAAAACCTGAAAAAAGACACTTAGCCTAATAAAAAACCGGAGAACAAAATGAACCCCGGTTTTTTATATAGCATTATGAAAAATTATCTTGAATAATTTGGCGCTTCTTTTGTAATGGTCACATTATGCGGATGGCTTTCACCAATACCGCTGGCAGTAATTCTTACGAAACGGCCTGTTTCCTGTAGAGTTTGAATGTCTTTTGAACCACAATAGCCCATTCCTGCTCTAAGTCCGCCCACAAACTGAAGCATACTTTCCAACAATTCACCTTTATATGGAACACGTCCAACAATTCCTTCCGGAACAAGCTTTTTGATATCGTCTTCCACATCCTGGAAATAACGGTCTTTAGAACCTTCCTGCATCGCTTCAACCGACCCCATTCCTCTATACGATTTGAATTTTCTTCCTTCAAAAATGATGGTTTCACCCGGAGATTCTTTAGTTCCTGCTAAAAGCGAACCTAACATTACACAATCAGCACCGGCTGCAATGGCTTTTGGGATATCTCCCGTATAGCGGATACCTCCATCGGCAATTACCGGAATTCCGGAACCTTTAACAGCTGCCGCAACTTCCAATACAGCAGAAAACTGAGGAAATCCAACACCTGCTACCACACGGGTTGTGCAGATAGAACCTGGGCCAATTCCTACTTTTATTCCATCCGCTCCATTTTCTACTAAATATTTTGCAGCTT
This sequence comes from Flavobacterium lindanitolerans, assembly GCF_002846575.1. Classification (NCBI taxonomy): domain Bacteria; kingdom Pseudomonadati; phylum Bacteroidota; class Flavobacteriia; order Flavobacteriales; family Flavobacteriaceae; genus Flavobacterium; species Flavobacterium lindanitolerans. The sequence goes on along the minus strand of NZ_PJND01000007.1, from coordinate 1,864,619 downwards.
CCGGCGTAGCAATATTACCAACAACCACATCCAGGTCAGGAAAATTCTTCTTTACCTCTTTCAAAACTCCCACCACACCTTTTGTATGTCCGTGAGCCGTATCGATAATAACCGCATCAACTCCGGCAGCTACTAAAGCACCCGCTCTTTGTACCGCATCTGCTGTAACACCAATAGCTGCTGCCACTCTCAGACGGCCAAACCGGTCTTTATTAGCGATTGGTTTTTGTGTCAATTTGGTAATGTCCCTAAAAGTAATAAGACCCACCAACTTATAATCAGCATTAACAACCGGAAGTTTTTCAATTTTATTTTTTTGCAATATTCCTTCTGCAACCTCCAACGTCGTTCCTTCACCGGCCGTAACCAGTTTTTCGGTTGTCATTACCTCTAAAATAGAACGGGAATTATTTTTTTCGAAACGCAGGTCGCGATTGGTAACGATTCCTTTCAGTATCTGGTTTTCATCTACAACAGGAATTCCTCCAATGCTGTATTCTCTCATTACCTGTTTTGCATCACCAACTGTTGCTGTCAGAGGTAAAGTGACCGGGTCGATAATCATTCCTGACTCGGCTCTTTTTACTTTTCTTACCTCAGCAGCCTGCTGGTCGATTGTCATATTTTTATGCAGTACGCCAATACCGCCTTCCTGAGCCATTGCAATTGCCATAGCGCTTTCTGTAACCGTATCCATTGCTGCGGAAACAATAGGAACGTTTAATGTGATATTGCGTGAAAATTTAGATTGAATGCTTACTTCCCGGGGTAAAACTTCAGAATAATTAGGAATCAGGAGGACATCATCGTAGGTAAGACCTTCTCCAATAACTTTAGTTGAGTGTGCTTTCATTGTTGCAATTTGTAGTTAAATTGCGTGCAAATATAGTTAATTTTCAGGAGAAAAGGAAATCTCAATATTTATTTAGAAATTTTTAGCTTTTGGCAAAGCGGCAATAAATTCTGTTCCCTGATTTTGATGGTACACAATATCCAGTTTACCATTATTGTCTGATAGGAACTGCTTTACGAGAAGCAATCCAAGACCTGTACCTTCCTCAAATCCGGTTCCTTTTTCAGATACCATCCTTTTATCAAAATTCAGGATTTCTTCAATCTTGACCTGAGAAATTCCCGCTCCGGAATCGGTTATATGTACATTATGGAAAATATCATCCTCAGAATATCTGATTTCAATCGTTCCTGCCAGCGGCGTAAACTTAATCGCGTTGGATATGAGGTTATTGAGTATGATATGAACATGCCCTTTATCTGCATCTATAATAACATCTTCATGCGAATTGATATGGACAATATTAATTTCTTTTGCTTTTGCCGTTAATTCCAAAGCGGCAATCGAATCCCTAACGGCACTTTCCAGATCAATGTTTTCTTTATTAATCTTTGCACCGTCAAGCTGTGTCATTGACCAATGCAAAATAGTATTGAGCATAATAGAAGTACTGTCTACCTGAGTAATGAGGTGTTCAGCCAAAACCTTTAGTTCTTCATTGCTGATTTCTCCTTCTTTCAATAATCCTAAAACCTGTTGGATTGAAGCAATTGGCGACCTTAAATCATGAGACAATATCGAAAACAGCCTGTTTTTTGTCTGGTTCAATTCACTCAAATTATGGTTTTGCGCCGTTATAAGTACTTTTTGGTTTTCAATATCGCGGTTCTTAATCTCCAATTCGTTGTACAGCTTTTCTTTAATCTTACTGTTTTTGGTATACTGGTATATGATTGTCAGGAGATAAAGCATAAATAATATTACAGAAACAGAAAACAATCGCGTATTTTTCAGCTTGTGCTGTGCCGCTTCGTTTTTTGCTATCAGCTTTTCGTTTTCGGCTTCTTTTCTTTTTAATTGCAGCAGATTAATCTCTTTCAGCTTCGTATCGTTGAATAACGAATCGTTATATGATTTACAGATAGCCAGATATTTGAAAGCCATCTCATAGTTATTTTCACTTTTGTAGGCAATCGACAAAATTTCAGCTGCCCGGGCAATATCCCATTTGGCCTGTACTATTTTTGCGGCTTCAAAACCTTTTAATCCGTATTCCTGTGCTTTTTTGTAATTCCCTTCCTTAATATAAACTTCCGAAAGCCCCGTAAGAGCAAATGACTTTTCCCATTCATTAGGTTGATAAGAATCGGTTATTACTTTTTGATAGTAGTATACGGAAGAATCTAAATCATTCTTCAAATAATGGATATTCCCCAGCCTGTTAAAAACAAGATGCTCCATATTTGCATCCTTATTTCTGACAGCCAGTTTCATCGCTTTATGGAAATTCTTATAGGAACTTTCATAATCTTTCAACTCAATCTGGGATATTCCTATATTAAAGTACACTTTGCTCTCCAATACAGCATCTTTTAAATCGCTGATAAGGATATTGGCGTCTCTAAACAGCTTAATAGCTTCCTCGTTTCTGCCAATTCCCTGCTGAATCAGTCCTTGTCCTATCAGACATTTGGCAATTCCCAACGTATGATTGTTCTCTTCATACAGCAGAAGAGCCTCCATAAACTTTTTTAGGGCGACATCATAGGAACCTACCATATAATAGCTGGCGCCATAATTATGGGCCACATCTGCCAACAATATAGGGTCATTTGATTTTTTAGCAACAGTTTCTGCTTTTTTAAGCAGTTTTTCTGCAACTTTAAAATCACTGTATACAATTTTTTTTGATTCGGCTAAATAATAAGAAACAGAATCTTTCTGCAGGTTAAAAGAATAGCTTTTGGTTTGGGGTAAAACCAGAAAAATGAATACGATAAGAAAGCTTATAACGGTTCTGGGCAACTATTTCTAAGTTTGAAAATTCCTCGCTATAAAGGTATCAAATTTCGAGCCGTAATTTAATGATATACGGTAAAAATCTTTGTAGCCTCATTATAAGCGCTTTCAAAACTCATCGGGCTAGTGTGTGTGGCCACCTTTTCTGCCGTAAAATAAGAAAGCATTTTTTCTGTTGGCATATTGCCTGTCAAATCATCTTTTGCCATAGGACAACCGCCAAAACCTTGTATGGCACCGTCAAATCTTCGGCATCCTGATTTATAAGCTGCATCTACTTTTTCAAACCATTTGTCCGGCGTTGTATGAAGATGGGCTCCAAATTCAATATGCCTGTATTTTGGAATCAGATTAGAGAAAAGATAATCGATTACTTCAGGAGTTGAAGAACCAACAGTATCTGAAAGCGAAAGAATCTTAACGCCCATATTGGATAATTTTTCTGTCCATTCGCCTACAATTTCCACATTCCATGGGTCGCCATACGGATTTCCAAATCCCATAGAAAGATAGGCAACCACTTCTTTATCTGTAGCGTTGGCGATATCCAGAATTTCCTGCAAAGTCACCAGCGATTCCGCAATAGTTTTATGTGTATTACGCATCTGGAAATTCTCTGATATAGAAAACGGATAGCCTAAATATTGTATCTCCTTATGTTTTGATGCCATTTCGGCTCCTTGCGTATTGGCAATAATAGCCAAAAGTTTGCTGTTGGTTTGCGAAAGGTCAAGCTTTGACAAAACCTCTGCGGTATCAGCCATTTGAGGAATGGCTTTAGGAGAAACAAAACTTCCAAAATCTATGGTATCAAAACCAACACGCAATAAGGATTGGATATAGTCCACTTTTTTTTCTGTAGGGATAAATGCCTTAATTCCTTGCATTGCATCCCTCGGACATTCTATAATTTTAACTTGTTCCATAGAAATCCAAAGATAGGAAAGAATTCTATTTTACGAAATCGTTTTTTCCTAATTTTATGCTAACAGATTATGGAATAATCTTACTTTTTACTGAGTATTTTTTTATTGATTTTTTTGATTAATGCCGGGCCTTCATAAATAAATCCGGTATACAATTGTACCAGACTGGCACCGGCTTCCAATTTCTCCAAAGCATCTTCTGCAGAATGAATACCTCCTACTCCAATAATAGGAAACGATTTATTGCTTTTTTCAGACAGGAAACGGATAACTTCTGTAGAACGTTTTGTCAACGGCTTGCCTGACAAACCACCTGTTTCTTTCTGGTTTTCGGATATAAGACCTTCACGTGAAATAGTAGTATTGGTAGCAATTACTCCTGCAATCTTGGTGTCATTTACAATATCTACAATATCCAAAAGCTGTTCGTCTGTCAAATCCGGAGCTATTTTCAGCAGAATTGGTTTTTGTTTTGGCTTTGTCGTATTTTTTTGTTGCAACGTCTGCAACAATTGGGTCAACGGTTCTTTATCCTGCAAGGCACGCAGGTTTGGCGTATTAGGCGAACTTACATTCACGACAAAATAATCAACGTAATCATACAAAGCATCAAAGCAGATTTCATAATCTGAAACCGCATCTTCGTTTGGAGTCAGTTTGTTCTTTCCAATGTTTCCTCCTATCAGAACACCGTTATTTTTTTTCAATCGTTCCACGGCTTCAAAAACACCTCCGTTGTTAAAACCCATCCTATTGATAATTGCCGAATCTTCTTTAAGTCGGAAAAGACGTTTTTTAGGGTTTCCTTCCTGTCCTTTTGGCGTAAGCGTTCCAATTTCAATAAAACCGAATCCCAGATTTGAAAGTTCTTTATACAATTTGGCGTCTTTATCAAAGCCCGCTGCCAGGCCAACAGGATTTTTAAATTTCAGACCGAAAACCTCACGCTCCAAACGTTTATTATCGACCTGGTATAGTGATTTAAAAACGGAACTGGCACCCGGAATCTTATTCAGAAATCGTAATGTGGAAAAAGTAAAGTAGTGGATTTTTTCTGGGTCAAAGCCAAAAAGTATGGGACGGATTACCGATTTATACATTGTAGTTGTGTTGTGTTGTTGTTCTGCAAAAATAGAATTATCCGACCGATTATTAAATGCTTAAAAAGATTTTTTTGTTGGATAATGCAAACAGGCACAAGCAAAACTTTTTTATCTTTAACATAAGAAACATCATACGCTATGAAATTTGAAGAACTACGTCCCATACTCCGGACAGAGGAATTAGATGAAACCATCGATTTTTATACCAAAATACTCGATTTTACTTGCGATGAAAGAAATGATGATTGGGGCTGGGCTTCCCTGCATCGGGACGACGTCGTAATCATGCTGGCCAAACCTAACGCTCATGAGGGATTTGCAAAACCTGCTTTTACAGGCTCTTTTTATATTTCAATAAATGATGTTGATGCCTTTTGGGAAAAACTAAAAGACAGGGCCAATATCTGCTACCCTATAGAAAATTTTGAATGGGGCATGAGAGAATTTGCCATTTATGACAACAACGGTTATATCCTTCAATTCGGACAGGATATCCCTGATTACAACTAATTATGACAAGACCAAAACTCATTGGAATCGCTCCACAGCTCATTGTTCCTGATGTTGTACAGACAGCAGAATATTACCGTGATGTATTAGGTTTCGAGATTATAGGTTATTTTCTGGAACCTCCGGTTTACACCATGGTAAAACGAGATGAATTCCAGATACATTTTGGAAAAGCGGATGCCGATTTTGAAATAAACAAAAATGCGTATTATAAAAAGGGATGTACAGATTTGATTATCTGGGTTCCTGAAATTGATGCTTTTTACGAAGAACTTCGTTCCAGGAATGCTATAATCTTTCAGGAAATAACAAAACGCATATATGGCAGTCGTGAGTTTATCATTCAAGACTGTAATGGCTATTTGATAACTGTTGGAGATTAATTATGCAAAAAAAATTACAGCAAAAATTCACGGACATATTCCAAAAATATGCTACGGATTCCTCTTTGGAAAAAAAATTCTGGCAGGAAATAGAAAAACAGTATTCTTCCAAAAAACGACATTATCATACGCTTTTGCATTTAGAAAATCTTTTTGGTGAACTCGAACCTATAAAGGAAAAACTTGAAGATTGGGATACAATACAGTTTTCCGTATTCTATCATGACATTATTTACAAGTCTTTCAAAAGCAACAATGAAGAAGAAAGTGCATCGTTAGCTGCAGAAAGGCTTCGTGAAATTGGTTATCCGGAAGAAAAGATTGTCAAATGCAAGAATCAGATACTCGCCACAAAAGCACATAATTTTGACGATAACGACACTAACTATTTTACTGATGCGGACTTATCCGTTTTAGGAAAAGACTGGGCAACGTATGCTATTTATTACCAGCAAATCCGCAAAGAATACAGCCTTTATCCTGATTTTCTGTACAACAACGGACGAAAAAAAGTATTGGAACATTTTCTGGATATGGAAAGCATTTTCAAAACAGAATATTTCCGGAACAAATACGAAAACCAGGCACGATTGAATATTGAAAAAGAGCTCCAAATACTCGATAAATAATCGTTAAACCTTGACACAAAAAAGAATAAAAACTTAAATAAATCGTAACTTCGCGACACATTTTTAAACTTATATTATGCAACATATCATTGACCGTTTTATCAGTTATGTGACTATTGATACGGAATCAGATCCAAATTCAAATACAACTCCAAGTACAGAAAAACAATGGGATTTGGCTAATAAACTAGTCGAAGAATTAAAGGCAATCGGAATGGAAGATGTTACGATTGACGAAAATGCCTATATCATGGCTACCCTGCCAAGCAATGTGGATTATGACGTGCCAACAATCGGGTTTGTTTCGCATTTTGATACGACTCCTGATTTTACAGGCGCCAATGTCAAACCGCAAATTGTAAAAAATTATGATGGCGGGGATATTGTCCTGAACAAAGAACAAAACATTGTACTTTCTCCAGGCTATTTTAAAGACCTGTTGCAATACAAAGGACAGACTATCATCACTACAGACGGTACTACACTTCTGGGTGCTGATGACAAGGCGGGAATTACAGAAATTGTTACGGCAATGGAATTCCTGATTCAAAATCCTGAAATCAAACACGGAAAAATCAGAGTAGGCTTTACTCCTGATGAAGAAATTGGACGTGGTGCCCATAAATTTGATGTAGCAAAATTCAATGCTGACTGGGCTTATACAATGGATGGAAGCCAGATTGGTGAGTTGGAATATGAAAACTTTAACGCTGCCGGTGCAAAAATTACCTTTAAAGGAAAAAGTGTACACCCGGGTTATGCAAAAGGAAAGATGATTAACTCTATGTTGATTGCCAACAAATTCCTTTCAAAATTGCCAAAAGACGAAGTGCCTGAAAGAACAAAAGGCTATGAAGGATTTTTCCACGTGCATCACCTGAACGGTACTATTGAAGAAACCGTATTGGAACTGATTATCCGTGACCATGACAAGAAAAAGTTTGAAAAAAGAAAAAAACTGATTCACAAAATCACTAAAAAAATCAACAAGAAATTTGCCGAACAATTTGGTGGTGATATCGCTGTTGCCGAAGTCAAAGACCAATACTACAATATGAAAGAAAAAGTAGAACCGGTTATGCATATTGTTGATATTGCTGAAAAAGCAATGAAAGAATTGGGAATCAAGCCAATCATTAAGCCTATTCGCGGTGGAACTGACGGATGCCAGCTTTCGTATATGGGACTTCCTTGCCCAAATATCTTTGCCGGCGGACATAATTTCCACGGGAAATACGAATATGTTCCTGTTGAAAGTATGCAGAAGGCAGTAGAAGTAATCGTTAAGATTGCCGAGCTGACCGCTGCAAAAAAGTAATTTTCGCTATGGAAGAAAAACACACCTGGGATAAAACCAATCAATGGGAAGAAGAATTGGATTATCTGAAGTCGATTATTATCAGGACAGAATTGGTTGAGGCTATTAAATGGGGAGCTCCTGTTTATACGCTGAACAATAAAAATGTTTTGGCAATTGGAGGCTTCAAGAATTTTTTTACCATCTGGTTTTACAATGGTGTTTTTCTGAAGGACACGAAAAAAGTATTGGTCAATGCCAATGAAGGTGTAACCAAAGCTTTAAGGCAATGGCGCTTTCAGTCAAAGGAAGAAATTGACGAGAAACTGGTTCTTTCTTATATCAGGGAAGCGATTGAAAATGAAAAGGCCGGACTTACAAGCAAGCCTTCAAAAAAAGAGGCAATAGTTTCAGAATTCATGGAAAATCAATTCCAATCTGATTCGGAACTAAAAAAGGCATTTGAATTGTTTACTCCTTTCAAACAGAGAGAGTTTCTGGAATATATAGAAAGTGCCAAGCAGGAGAAAACCAAAATCACGAGATTTGAAAAAATCAAGCCGATGATTTTCGACGGAATTGGCCTGAACGACAAATACAGATAATAAAAAAAGTCCCGAGAAATCGGGACTTTTTTATTTTATACAAAACTTATTATTTAGCTTCGTTTGCCATTTTGCTCAATTCCAAAGAAATTGCAGAACGCTCCATCTTCAGTTTTCCTGACATGGTTTCAAGAACAATAGTTCTTTCTGCAAGCTCAGAAATTCTTCCGTGAAGGCCACTTTTCGTAATCACCTTGTCGCCTACCTTAAGACCGGCTTCGAATTCTTTTTCTGCTTTTGCTCTTTTTTGTTGAGGCCTGATCATGAAGAAGTACATGACCACAAACATTCCACCGAATAAAAGTAAATTTGCGTATTGTTCCATAATAATTTTAGTGATTTGTCACTCCAATTCCGCCTGCTTTAGGCGTAACCTCTGCTTTAATAGTTAATAATTCGTTTCCGCTAGCTGTGTTAGCCGTGATATTTACAGACTTTTGTTGCTTTCCAGGTTTTCCTGTAGAATCAAAAGTAACTTTCATTGTGCTTGTTTCACCCGGCTTGATAGCTTCTTTTTTATACTCAGGAACCGTACAACCACAGCTTCCTTTAGCATCTGCAATAATCAAATCAGCATTACCTGTGTTAGTAAATGTAAAAACGTGCTCTACTTTGTCTCCTTCTTTAATAGTTCCGAAGTCAAATTCTTTTTCAGTAAAACTCATTACCGGTACTTTTCCGGCAGATTCTTCGCGCATGGCAGTTTCCTGAACATTAGAAGCCTCGATTTTTGAAGACGCATTGTCTTTGCAAGAAACGGTTAAAACCAGCGATGCAATTGCCAGCAAACCTACAGTTTTTCTAATCATAATTATGAATATTTAAGTTACATTAAACCTCTTCCGGTCTTGTTTAATTTATTTGCTGTTTGGTAATCTTTTACAAGATTATCTAAAATTCCGTTGATAAAAATACTGCTTTTTGGCGTAGAATATTCTTTTGCTATTTCTAAATATTCGTTAATAGTTACTTTCACCGGTATGGAAGGGAATTTCAATAGCTCACAAATAGCCATTTTTAAGATAATCGTATCCACTTCTGCTATCCTGTCTGAATCCCAATTTGGAGTTTTATCAATAAATTCTTTTGATAATTCCGGTTCATTCAATACCGTTTTTCGGAATAGGTTTTTAGTAAATTCCTTATCCTCAGAATCTTTGTAAACTTTTGGGACTGAAAAATCTTCGTCCGTAGACTTTATTGCTTTTAACTGTTTCGAGATGTGTGTATTTACTAACGGAATGTCATCAATCCAGGTCAGCTTATTATCTTCAAGATATTCGTAAAGCTTTTCGTTTGGGGCAATCAATTCTGTAAAAACAGAAACAACAAAACGCTTGTCTTCTTCAAAATTGTTCACACGATTGCTCATGTATTCTTTATAAAGGTCGCTGTTTTTGATTTCTTCCAGAAGAATTCTGATATAGTCGTCATTCAGATGCCAGTCATTGATTTTTCTATTCTCCAAAGCCATGCTTAAAGAATTGCTTTCAAGTAACAACTGTAATACCTGATTGTTTATAAATTTCTTGTTAGGATTGCGCTCATCAGGAGTCGCAAGGTGCTTCTTGCTGGATTTGTCAAGAAAATCTTCTTCTCTTTTTTGGATTTCTACCAAAGAAGACAGCATGATAAGGTATAAATCTTGGATGTTTTCGATACTGTAGAATAAGAATTTTTCTTCTTTTTCAAGATTATCGGAATTGTTTTGATGCATGGCATATACTGACTGCATTACTTTTACACGGATATGTCTTCTATTTAACACCTTATAAGAACTTTTAAAAATTAACAAAGCGAAAGAGATTTTCTTTCGCTTTGCAAAAATAGTAATATTATTGAAACCCTAAATTATTTAGCGTTTTCTTTTTTTCTGTCGTCAATACGCTTTTGAGCAATTGATAAAGCAGCCTGGTGAGTAGTAATGCTGTTTGTTTCAGCAAAATTGAAAATCTCCAATGTAGTATTGTAAATGTTTTCAGTTCTTCTTAAAGCTTCAGCACTGTCATAACCTACGATTTCAGCATATACGTTGATAATACCTCCGGCGTTGATTAAGAAATCAGGAGCATAAGCAATACCTCTGTCTTTCAGGATTTTTCCGTGGATTTCTTCATTAGCCAACTGGTTGTTAGCTGCTCCTGCAATTACTTTTGCCTGGATTTTGTTTACTGTAGTATCGTTAATTGTAGCACCCAATGCACATGGAGCATAAATATCAACCGGAGCACTGTAAATATCTTCTCCTGTAAAAATCTGAGCACCATATTTTTGGCTGATTTCTTTCAATTTGGCTTCGTTGATGTCAGTAATCTGTACCAAAGCGCCTTCTTTTGTAAGGTGGTCAATAAGTGTCTCACCTACGTTTCCTGTTCCCTGAACCAGGATTTTCTTACCTTCCAGATTATCAGAACCAAACTGGTATTTAGCTGCTGCTTTCATTCCCATGTAAACACCATACGCTGTTACAGGCGAAGGGTTACCGGAACCACCTCTTGACTGGGAGATACCTGTTACATATGGAGTAACGTCTCTGATAAGGTCCATATCAGGAGTCGTAGTACCTACATCTTCAGCAGTAATATATTTTCCGCTTAGCGAATTGATAAATTCACCAAACTTTATCATCATTTCCGGAGTTTTGTCAACTTTTGAATCGCCAATAATGACGGCTTTTCCACCTCCTAGGTTCAATCCCGAGATAGCAGATTTAAAAGTCATTCCTCTAGACAGTCTCAAAACGTCGTTAAGAGCTTCCCATTCGTTGGTATATTTCCACATTCTCGTTCCACCCAAAGCTGGTCCTAAAACTGTGTTATGAATGCCAATTATTGCTTTCAAACCAGTATCTTTGTCATTACAAAATACGATTTGCTCGTGATTGTCAAATGATAATTGTCCAAAAACCGGGTCGATTTTGTGAAGCTCACTTGCTTTTGCTACTTCTGTTATCATACTATCTTTTATTAAGTGGTTAATTATGATTTCATCAAAAAGATGTCGCAAAATTAAGATTTAAATCAAAACTTTGCAATGAAATTAACCTTTATTAGCAATCCATTAATGAAAATCGCTTTTTTACATTTTAAATAAAAAAATATTTTATTTACATTTTTAACATAAAAACAATACATAATTATATCACTTCCACAATACAATGAAAGAACTTCAATATTTAAACAAATATTTCACTAAATACAAATACCATTTTTTATTAGGAATTATTACTACAATTGCGGCACAGATATTTTCCCTGTATACGCCTAAGCTAATCGGAAATTCTATTAACGCATTGACCCAGAAACAGTTTGATTCCGAAACCACAAAAAACATACTTTTAGAGAACATCGTATGGGTTTTGGTTACCACAATTATTGCGGGTATACTTACTTTTTTAATGCGTCAGACCCTAATCGTGATGTCGCGTTATGTGGAATTTGACTTAAAAAACGAAGTTTTCAGGCAATATGAAAACCTTTCGCAGAATTTCTACAAAAAAAACAGGACAGGCGACCTTATGAACCGTATTAGTGAAGACGTCAGTAAAGTCAGGATGTATGTTGGTCCTGCCGTAATGTATACCATCAACACCTTTATTCGTTTTGCCGTTGTAATCGTACAGATGTATATCATTTCGCCAAAACTTACCTTATATACTTTATTGCCTTTGCCAATCCTCTCCTATTTAATATTCAAACTCAGCAATGAAATCAATATAAGAAGCGGGATTTTCCAACAGAATCTTTCCCAACTGTCAAGCTACACTCAGGAAGTCTTTTCCGGAATCCGTGTCATCAAAGCCTACAGTCTGGAAGATAAATCACAGGGTGAATTTTCGGAACTATCAGAAGAAAGCCGTGAAAAGAGTATGAAGCTTGCCAAAACCAATGCACTGTTTGGCCCATTAATGATTCTGTTAATAGGAATGAGTAACCTGGTTGTGATTTATGTTGGCGGTATGATGTATATTAACGGCTCTATAAAAAGCATTGGCGTTATTGCAGAGTTTATCTTATATGTCAACATGCTAACCTGGCCGGTAGCATCTTTAGGATGGGTTTCTTCTATGATACAGGAAGCGGAAGCATCACAAAAAAGAATCAACGAATTCTTGAAAATACAGCCGGAAATCAAAAACAAGACATTGGAAAGTTCTATCATTGAAGGCAAGATTACGTTTAACCACGTAAGCTTTACCTATGAAGACACCAATATTACAGCATTAAACAAAGTAAGTTTCACAATACAAAAAGGAGAAACATTGGCCATTCTTGGAAAAACAGGTTCCGGAAAATCAACTATCTTAAATCTTATCAGTCGACTATACGATATTAAAGATGGCGAAATCACTATCGACAACCATAACATCAAAGACCTGAATCTTCACGATGTCCGAAACAGTATCGCTTTCGTTCCACAGGATGCCTTCCTTTTTTCAGACACCATTATGAACAATATCAAGTTTGGAAAAGAAAACGCTACAGAAGCAGAAGTAATAGAAGCCGCTAAAAAAGCCGTTGTACACAATAATATTATGGGCTTCAACGAACAGTACCAAACCGTAGTTGGCGAAAGAGGAATTACGTTATCCGGCGGGCAAAAGCAACGCGTTTCTATTGCAAGGGCTATTATCAAGGATTCCAACATCTTACTGCTTGACGACTGCCTTTCTGCAGTTGACACAGAAACCGAAGAAGCAATCCTGAACAACCTTCTTGAAATCTGTAAAGACAAGACAACTATTTTGGTGAGCCACAGAGTTTCGTCTGCCAAAAACGCAGATAAAATCATCATTCTCGACAACGGACAAATCATCCAACAAGGCTCTCATAATCAATTGGTAAACCAGGAAGGATATTATAAAGACCTGTATCTGAAACAACTTTCTGAAAAAGAAATCCTATAAAAATGTTGTTTAATTCAGCTATTTTTTAGATTTTTGGTTTCCAGATAACACAAACCATTTGAACGACGGATTATGAGAGAAAATGACATGCTAGAAAAAGAAGAGATTTTTTCTAAAGTATTGAGAGCGGGAAGAAGAACATATTTCTTCGACGTTAGAGCCACTAAAGCTGACGACTATTATATCACAATTACGGAAAGCAAAAAATTCACTGAAGAAGACGGCTCTTTTCATTTTAAAAAACACAAAATCTACCTTTATAAAGAAGATTTTGCTGCCTTTTCAGAAATCTTAGAAGAAATGACTTCCTATGTCTTGAACCACAAAGGCGAAGAAGTAATTTCAGAAAGACACCAAAAAGATTTCAAAAAAGAGTTTTATACTGAAAAAGCTACCGCTGAAACTACTGCAACAGCAAGCTTTACGGATATTGACTTTGACGATATTTAATCTATACGATACTAAAAAATTCCCGAAATGACCTTTCGGGAATTTTTTGTTTATACAAGATTCTGGTTACTTTCTTTTCAAACCTAACATCATAACAAACCCCACATGAAATATCTCTCTGTCCTATTCCTGTTTTTAAGCAATTGTCTTCTTGCACAAACCAAAATTGCCGGGACTTACGACACAAAAACACAAAAGTTCACGCCCGAAGACAAGAACTACAATATCCAATATTTCTTTAAAGGTTATGCTTCTGTCACAGACGGCAAATCTTCAGGAATAATCGACAGCACCGGAACCGTTATTGTCCCTCTTATTTATGATATGACAGTATCAGGTTTTACCGAAAATAGAGCGATGGTCAAAAAAGAAAATTTATATGGTTTTGCAAACAAATCCGGTAAAGAAGTAATTCCATGTATTTATGACGAAGCCAAAGGTTTTTCAGAAGGTTATGCCTGGGTAAGAAAAGGAGAGAAATGGGGGCGTATTGATGCTTCGGGTAAAGAAAGCATTCCTTTTATGTATGAAACAGCCGGCTTTTCTTCAGAAGGTATGACTCGGGTTCGAAAAGACGGGAAATTTGGAACCCTTAATCAAAAAGGACAAGAAGTCGTTCCTTGCATCTATGATGAAATTGGCTTCTTTAAAGATGGACTGGCAGCAGCCACAAAAGGCTCAAAGCGTGGTTATGTAGACAAAACAGGAAAAACAGTTGTTCCTTTTATTTATGATATAGCAGATGATTTCAAAGGCGGCATAGCCATTGTCAGAAACCACAACAAATGTGGACTGATTGATAAGACCGGAAAAGTTATAGCTCCCTTAATTTATGATGGAATGGGTAGTTTTGACAGTGACCAATCCGGATTGGCAAGAGTCCAGATAGACAATAAATGGGGTTTTATCAATAAAAAAGGGAAAGAAATCGTTCCATGCATCTACATCAAGGCCAATTTTTTCAGTGAAGGTCTGGCATTAATCGTTACAGACAAAGGAGAATCTGGATATGTTGACACCACAGGAAAATTAATCATTCCGTTTACAAAATATACTAGGGCTGAAAATTTCAGAAATGGAAAAGCAGAAGTCAGAAAAGGCAATGATGTTTTTTACATTAATAAACAAGGACAAACAGTCAACTAATTCAATTCGATACTGTTTTATATAAAAACAGCCTCACAAGAGGCTGTTTTTTTTAGCCAATTCTCAAACCATTTTCGACCTTGAAATCCGGAGACAATAAAATAACAGAACCTTCCTCGCCTACTGCTCCTAAAACCAGGCATTCGCTCATGAATTTGCCAATCTGTTTTTTAGGAAAATTTACAACGGAAACAATTTGCCTGCCCACTAAATCAGCCTTTTCATAATGTTTGGTAATTTGGGCGGAAGTCTTTCTGATTCCAATTTCGGCACCAAAATCAATAACCAGCTGATAAGCCGGCTTTCTGGCTTCCGGAAAATCATTCGCTTCTATAATGGTTCCAACCCTCATTTCTACTCTTTCAAATTCGGACCATGATAAATTATTCTGTAATTCTGAATTCATAATTTTAATTTTCTATTCTAAATACTGTTTTTCAAATTTCGAAAATTTCTGCCTATATTTAAAGCTCAAATTTTATTTCAACTGCCATGGCAAAAACACCATCAAACATGCTCCCTCTTGGGACTTCTGCTCCACAATTCAGGCTAAAAGATACCAATTCTAATTTTTACTATTCTTTTGATGACCTGAAAGGCAAAAAAGGCACTTTGGTTATGTTTATCTGCAACCACTGCCCTTATGTTATCCATGCCTTGCCGGAAATTTTGATGGTTGCCAATGATTACCGCGTACAAGGTATCGGAATTATTGCAATTAGCAGTAATGATGTTGAAAAATATCCGCAGGACGGACCGGAAATGATGACTGAATTTGCTTTCAGCAACAGTTTTGACTTTCCCTATCTCTATGACGAAACTCAGGAAGTGGCCAAAGCTTTTGATGCAGCCTGTACCCCTGATTTTTATCTTTTTGATTCGCAGGACAAATTATTTTATCGGGGACAACTGGACGATTCCCGACCTTCAAACGGAATTCCTTTAAGCGGCAGCGACCTGCGAAATGCAATCGACGCCCTGATTTACAACAGAAGTCTGCCAGAAATCCAAAAGCCAAGTTTGGGCTGTAATATTAAGTGGAAATAATTATTTGTTCTTGATTATCTGAAAATTTCTTTTCTTGCTTTTCTGCTCTGCGACTTTGCGAGCAACTATTTCACGCAAAGGCGCAGAGCCGCAAAATTCTTAATCTAGAAATAATGGATGTTACTATCAGGCATAAACTTTCCTACAGTCATTTATTTCTTTTCCAACACAATATCAATCGGACGGTTCATTTTAGGGCCAAACTGTACTTCACGAGCCTTGCTGGAACATAACACATACATATTAAAGCTATTTAGCTTAACGATTTGCGTTTTAAAATGACCTCCATTTTCCTCACCGTCAACATCTTCAACTTTCAAACTAAAATCATCACCCGGAAACGTGTTTTTAACAGAAAGCAGGTAATTGTCTTTTGCGAAAGGAAAAAACCAGCGTTCTTTTGAAACTTTAGAATCGCTTGTTATTCTATTGCCCTTATCGTCCACTTTATAATTGGCCATAAAAGTCAATGGTTTTCCGGCACTTGTCCAGCTGTATAGGTTATTGATATTCAGCAAATCAAGACCCAGGCCGTTGATAATTGTAATTTTTAATCCGGGAATATTCTCTTTTTTGCCTGCTTCGTGCACATTCAATACAAAATAAGACGTAAAATCATAACCGCAATGCTGAGCAACCTGGGCTTTTGAAGAAAGTGAAAACAGAAAAAGAATAAAAAATAAAAAACGCATCGGATGAATATTAGTAATGGCAAAAATACAAAAGCAAATAGCATTCCAAGAAAAAAGCACCCCGAATGAGGTGCTTTTAACAACTATAAATCGAAATCTGATTATTTTACATCCATTAATTCTACGTCAAAAACCAGAGTAGCATTTGGAGGAATAACACCTCCGGCACCGCGAGAACCATACCCTAAATGTGATGGTATAACAAAACGAGCCTTGTCTCCAACCTGAAGCAAAGCGATCCCTTCATCCCATCCTTCAATTACATGGCCTTTTCCTAAAGGAAATTCAATAGGCTTTTTTCTTGGATAAGAAGAATCGAATACTTTTCCATCTTCCAACTGTCCTGTATAATGAACAGAAACCACTTTGCCGTTTTCTGCTTTTTTACCATTCCCTTTTTGAATCATTTTATAACGGAGTCCGCTTTCGGTCTTATCGAATCCTGCAGCCAATTTTTCCATTTTGGCTTCGGCTTCTTCTCTAGCCTGTGCTTCGCGTTTTGCACGGGAACCTTCAAATACTCTGAAAGCCTCAATAGCATTCCATTTTTTAGCCTCGTCTCCTTCGCGGATAATTTCAATACTTTGGATCTCATCGCCTTGAGCAATCGCATCCACAACATCCTGTCCTTCTACCACATGGCCAAAAACAGTATGTTTGTTATCCAGCCAACTGGTTGGAACATGCGTGATAAAAAATTGTGAACCGTTAGAACCCGGACCTGAATTAGCCATAGACAATACACCAGGCTTATCGTGTTTCAATTCCGGATGGAATTCATCGTCGAACTGGTAACCAGGACCACCCGTTCCTGTTCCTTGCGGACAACCTCCCTGAATCATGAAATCAGGAATCACGCGGTGAAATTTAAGCCCGTCATAATAAGGCTTTCCTTGTGGTCTTGATTTATTTTCTAAATTTCCTTCAGCCAATCCAACAAAGTTACCTACAGTTCCAGGCGTCATATCATGAGTCAATTTCACTAAGATTGCCCCTTTTGGAGTATTGAATTTTGCGTATATTCCGTTTTCCATTTTATTAGTTTTATTTTTGAATCACGCAAAATTACGAATTAAAATGTGAAAATAAATACAATTAATGACCTGGGTCAAACAAAGAAACTAGGTATTTACTTAAATTTGCGTCACAGAAAAAAGAGAATTCTCCGTTCTGAAATAAAATAACCAACCACATGAACAGCATTTTTCATCCAGAAGGAAATAAGAAACTAATTGAGCGCATTGAGACGCTCACTCCAATTACTCATAATGAATGGGGAACGATGAATGTAAGCCAGATGCTTGTGCATTGCCAGATGCCCATCAAGGTTGCTTTTGGAGAACTAAAAATTAAAGTTGGGTTTATGGGCCTGCTATTTGGAAAATTGGCCAAAAAAAGTGTGACCAGCAAAAACCCTATCAAAAGAAACCTTCCTACAGCTAAAGAATTTGTCGTTAAGGGACATCCTGATTTTGAACAGTCAAAAACAGAACTGATTTCCCTGATTTCAAAATTTGCCAACGAAGGTCCAAAAGCGATAAAAAACCCAAAGCATCCTTTTTTCGGAAATCTTACTACCGAAGAATGGGATTATATGCAATGGAAACACCTGGACCACCATTTAAAACAATTCGGAGCTTAAAATAATATTTGATTTGTGATTTAAGATTTCTGAACTGAAATCACAAATCCTAAATCTAAAATCCTAAACCCCAAAATGAGAATCGACATTATCACCGTACTTCCCGAATTATTAAGAAGCCCTTTCGAAGCCTCTATCATGAAAAGAGCGATTGACAAAGGACTGGTAGAAGTCCATTTTCATAATTTGAGAGACTATACAACAAATAAACAGAAGAATGTTGACGATTATCAGTTTGGCGGAGGTGCCGGAATGGTAATGATGATTCAGCCTATCGATGATTGTATTGCAAAGCTTAAAAGCGAACGCAACTATGATGAAATCATCTACATGACTCCGGACGGAGAAACCCTAAATCAGGGCATGGCCAATAAGATGTCGTCATTAGAAAACATTATTATTTTATGTGGTCATTATAAAGGTGTCGACCAAAGGGTTCGTGACCACCTGATTACAAAGGAAATTTCGATTGGAGATTATGTGCTTTCGGGTGGAGAATTAGGAGCTATTGTATTGTCTGACGCTTTAATCCGACTGATTCCGGGTGTATTAAGTGATGAAACCTCAGCCTTGACAGACAGTTTTCAAGACAACCTGTTATCGCCGCCAATCTACACGCGACCTTCCGACTACAAAGGCTGGAAAGTACCGGATATTTTGCTAAGCGGGCATTTTGCCAAAATTGACCAATGGCGCGAGGACAAAGCTTTTGAGCATACGAAGAATAGAAGACCGGATTTGCTGGATAGGTAGATTTCAGATTTTAGATTTTAGATTTCAGAAGGCAGACGACTAGCAACCACCCGTAAAAGCAAAATTAAATTTTACCCCTGTTGAAGTGGCTTTTTAATGGCTAACCTATTCTATAGATTGTATAAAATTTTTCCAGTCAATTAACAAAACCTTTTCAAGCTCATTTTTTAATGATTTGAAATCGGAAGGCTTCTTGAAATATGAGCTTGCTCCCAGTTCATAGGCTTTTGTAATGTGGTTCATGTTTGAACTTGTAGAATATATTACCGTAGGTATTGAATTTAAGACTTCATCCGTTTTTATCAGGGATAGGGCTTCAAAACCGTCCATTATAGGCATGTTTAGGTCGATAAAGATTATATCAGGAAGCAGACAGCTGTTATGGAGCTTATCCAGAAGCTCCTGTCCGTTGCTGGAAATCGTAAGATGGAAGTCAAAAGTTATTTCATTTAGCGCATCCTTGAAAAATTCGACATCATCGCAGTCATCATCTGCGAGATAAATGTTTTTTGACATAACCAATAAGATTTTCTTTGCGAACTTGCAAAAAGTTAGTTTGAAAGAAAATCTTTAAGAGGTTTAGAAAGTTTCGCTTAGAAAGTAGCTTTCGGTAAATCCGATTTAATAATTATTCAAAGATAGTGATAATTAATCGAATATTATAAAATAAATTTAACACAAATCACCTGAATTACTAAGGAATGACTTTTTAATACTTGGAATTATGTAATCTGCAAACTTAAAACTGCTATCTGCAAACTTATATTTACCATCTCCTTCTTTCATTCATTCATATTTTTCATAAAAAAAATCTCCCATTCATATTTCATAATTCATAACTTTTCCTATCTTTGCACCCACTTTGGACCAACCTCTGGCGATAATCGTGAATGTTGCTCTGATAATCAAATATTTAAATCAAACAAAATGGCAGATTTGATGAAATTCGTTAAAGACGAATTTGTAACAAAAAAAGATTTTCCTGAATTCGGAGCTGGTGACACAATCACAGTTTACTACGAAATTAAAGAAGGTGAAAAAACAAGAACTCAGTTCTTCAAAGGAGTTGTAATCCAAAGAAGAGGTTCTGGAACGACTGAAACTTTTACAATCCGTAAAATGTCTGGTTCTGTTGGAGTTGAGCGTATCTTCCCTGTGAATATGCCTGCTTTACAGAAAATTGAAATCAACAAAACCGGTAAAGTTCGTAGAGCAAGAATTTTCTACTTCAGAGAACTTACAGGTAAAAAAGCTAAAATTAAAGACAAGAGAAGATAATCTAACGTCTTTTAGTTATAAAAAAATCCCGAATTACTTCGGGATTTTTTTATGCCCAATTTTTAAGATACAATATGAAATAAAAAATCATACCTTTACCTATTGTATGCAACTTTCCTAAAATCAGACATTATGAAAAAAACAGCTTTACTATTTTGTCTTGCCATACTTCTTTCATGCTCCAACGACGACTCATCGCAACCGCATGATACTACAGCCGATGTACTCTTAAAAAAGACCATCACTCAAAGCAATGGCACAAGCTACGAAACGCTTTATAAATATGACGGCAAAAAATTACTGGAAGCAAGAAGCGTCAGGGAAAATAAAAAATTTGATTACAACGGAAACAATATCTCAAAAATTAGCTGGTACACCAATCCGGACACCGACAATACATTAACGCAAACGGTAGAATTTGAATACCTTCCTAATGGGAAATTAAAAAAATTCGTCCAGGAAAGTGACAACCCATTGACTGTTGAGTTTACCTATGTTGGACAGGATACCGTAAATTTTGTTGCTAGAGCCTATAGAAGTTCTTATGATTTTGTAGGGTATTTTACGATGAAAGACGATGAAATTTCAGAATATGTCTATTTGAATGGCGGAAGACCAAGACCTTCTGTGAGATATACTTACGACAATAAAAACCATCCTTTAAAAAATGTTACCGGATATAATAAGCTATCCCTGTATCATTATTTTTACAATTCGGTACATTTTAATGGCTTTACGACTAATGTGGGAAGCTCAAAAAACTGCATCAGCAACAGCCTTATTCAAGACCCGAGTGTAGTTGAAGTTATGAATACGTACGAATACAACGAAAACGGATTCCCGAAAGCCATCAACAAAGACAGCAATAGCGCTGCCGATTATTTATTCTATTAATCCTCTTATAAACACTTACCAGCAGCTATAGGTTTCATCTTATAGCTGCTTTTTATTTTAAAAAAAGAAGTTACTATCCATATATACAAATTCAATAGTAATAAAATTTGCGGCTCTGCGTCTTTGCGCGAAATAGTTTGCTCGCAAAGCCACAAAGCCAATAAAATATTTCCCAACTTATAAAATATCCGCGTTAAAATTTTACAGTTATTTACTGATTTCGCATTTATCAATCTTTTAATTACCAATTCCTTAAATCAAACGTTTTCGTTTTCTCTAAATTCTTTAATTCGTTATCGTTTTCATATATTTGCAATCCTTACAAACAAGAATAAACAAACAAATTTTTTTCGAAAATGTCAGATAAAGCTAAGATTTCTTATACAATTACGGACGAAGCTCCGATGCTTGCTACCCACTCATTCTTACCAATCGTAAAGGCCTTCACTGCTCCGGCAGGAATTACTGTTGAAACCAAAGATATTTCACTGGCCGGAAGAATCATCGCCAACCTTTCAGACTTTCTTACACCGGAACAGAAAATCAATGATAATCTTGCCGACCTTGGAAAACTGGCCACAACACCAGAAGCAAACATTATCAAATTACCTAACATTTCAGCTTCGGTTCCTCAATTGAAAGAAGCCATCAAAGAATTACAGGCACAAGGATATAACCTTCCTGAATTTCCTGAAAACCCTCAGACAGACGAAGAAAAAGCTATCAAGGCTAAATATGCTAAAGTACTTGGTTCTGCTGTAAACCCGGTTCTCCGTGAAGGAAACTCTGACAGAAGAGCTCCAAAAGCAGTAAAGAATTATGCTAAAAAACACCCGCATTCTATGGGTGCCTGGAGCGCAGATTCAAAAACCCACGTAGCCAGCATGAGCGAAGGTGATTTTTATGGAAGTGAAAAATCCGTAACTATCAAGGATTCCGATACTTTCAAAATTGAATTCGTAGGTAATGACGGCACTACAAAATTATTAAAAGACACTTCTCCGCTAAAAGCCGGAGAAATTATCGATAGCTCAGTAATGAGCATGAAAGCATTAAAAAGCTTTATCTCTAAAGAAATTGAAGATACCAAAGCAAAAGGTGTTTTATTTTCTGTACACTTAAAGGCAACGATGATGAAGGTTTCTGACCCGATTATCTTCGGAGCCATCGTAGATGTTTTCTTTGCTCCTGTTTTTGAAAAATACAAAGACCTGTTTGCAGAACTTGGCATCGATACTAAAAACGGATTGGGTGATGTATACGCAAAAATTGCCGGACATCCGAAACAGGCAGAAATAGAAGCCGCCCTGAATGCAGTTTATGAAAACGGGCCTGCTATTGCTATGGTAAATTCTGATAAAGGAATTACCAACCTGCACGTTCCTTCTGACGTAATCGTTGACGCCTCTATGCCGGCTATGATTCGTACTTCAGGACAAATGTGGAACAAAGACGGAAAAGGACAGGACACAAAAGCAATCATTCCGGACCGTTCTTATGCCGGTGTTTATGTTGCTACTATCGACTTCTGCAAGAAAAACGGGGCTTTTGACCCAAGAACAATGGGAAGCGTTCCAAACGTAGGTTTGATGGCACAGGCCGCAGAAGAATATGGTTCGCATGACAAGACTTTCCAGATGACAGCAGATGGAACCGTAAAAGTCATTAACTCAAAAGGAGAAATCCTGACAGAACAAAAAGTAGAAAAAGGCGATATTTTCAGAATGTGCCAGGTAAAAGACGCTCCAATTCAGGACTGGGTAAAACTGGCTGTAAACAGAGCCAGATTATCTGACACTCCTGCTATTTTCTGGTTGGATGAAAACAGAGCCCATGACAGACAGTTAATCGAAAAAGTAAAACTTTACTTAAAAGACCACGATACAAACGGATTGGACATTAAAATTATGAATCCGGTTGAAGCAACGAAACTTTCTTTGGAAAGAATCAAGGACGGAAAAGACACAATTTCTGTAACTGGAAATGTTTTGCGTGATTACCTGACTGACTTATTCCCTATTCTTGAACTTGGAACTTCAGCCAAAATGCTTTCTATCGTTCCGTTGATGAATGGTGGCGGTTTATTTGAAACCGGAGCCGGAGGTTCTGCACCAAAACACGTAGAACAATTCATCGAAGAAGGCTACCTGCGTTGGGATTCTCTTGGGGAAGTTTTGGCTCTTGGAGCTTCTTTGGAACACTTAGGACAAACCCTGAACAACTCCAAAGCATTGGTTCTTTCTGAAACTTTAGACCAGGCTACAGAGAAATTCCTAGACAATGACAAATCACCAGCGCGAAAAGTAGGACAGATTGACAACAGAGGTTCGCACTTTTACATTGCCTTATACTGGGCGCAAGCTTTAGCAGCTCAGAATAAAGATGCTGAATTGAAGGCAACCTTTACTGAAATAGCTAAAGAACTTACTGATAACGAAGCTAAAATCAATGAAGAATTAATTGGCGCTCAAGGAAAACACCAGGAAATTGGCGGTTATTACAAGCCTGATTTTAATTTGACCGACAAAGCCATGAGACCAAGCGAAACATTAAATAAAGCATTGGCTAAACTGGCTTAATCTTTTTAACTTATTTTATAAAAAAAGACGACTGTAAACGGTCGTCTTTTTTATATTTTTACGTTTCAATCATTTATCCGTAATTCATAATTCGCAATTCATAATTAAAAAATGTCAAGCCACCATATTGTCCGAGACGACCAGGAACCTGCTTTAATCATTGCCAATGGAGCTTCATGCAGCAGTGAACTAATGGGGCAATTGTTAGAATGGTCACCTTTAGTCATTGTTTTGGATTCTGCCATAGAAAGAGTATTGCCATTAGGCATTAAAGTCGATGTGCTGTTAGGCGATTTTGACAACGGTTTGGATATCGAATATTACAAGGCTCTGCAATTTCCGTTAGAAATCGTGTATGCACCCGACCAGGAAAAAACAGATTTGGAAAAGGCTTTCGACTATTTGGTCGAAAAAGGACACAAAGCCGTAAATGTTATATGGGCTACCGGACGCAGGGCCGACCATACCATCACTAATATGACCAATATTGTACGTTTTCAAGACAAGTTGAAAATCGTTATTCTTGACGACCATTCTAAAATTTTCCAATTGCCAAAACGATACGAAAAATGGTACCCTAAAGGGTTTCCTATTTCAATTATTCCGGTAGGAACTGTTCACGGCATCACGTCAACCAATCTCGACTACCTCCTACACGACGAAACCCTGACCATGGGCTATAGAACCGGAAGCAGTAACCATGCCGCGCAAGATGGCATAGTAACTATTGAGCACAAAGAAGGAGATTTATTATTAATGGAATGTTTTGATTAAGTATTAAAACCAAATCTCATACGATATGACCAACCCGGCTATAAAAATAAAAAGTTCTGAAATTCTTTCAGACAACTGGTACATCCTCAAAAAGATTGTCTTTGATTACCAAAAAAAAGACGGCAGTTGGGAAACCCAATCCAGAGAAGTCTACGACCGTGGTAATGGCGCTACTATTCTTCTTTACAACAAAACACAAAAAACGGTCATCCTTATCCGCCAGTTCCGTATGCCTACTTTTGTAAACGGTAATGAAAAAGGAATGATCATAGAAGCCTGTGCCGGGCTTCTGGAAGAAGAAAATCCTGAAGAATGCATCAAACGTGAAACCGAAGAAGAAACCGGATACAGCCTGACACAGGTTCGAAAAGTTTTTCAGGCCTATATGTCACCCGGCTCCGTTACAGAAATCATCTACTTCTTTGTAGCCGAGTATTCAAAAGACATGAAAGTAAGCGAAGGTGGCGGGCTTTCTACCGAGCATGAAAATATTGATGTTCTTGAAATTCCTTTTGAAAAAGCCATGCAAATGATTGAAACCGGAGAAATAAAAGATGCCAAAACCATCATGCTTTTGCAATATGCAAAAATCAACAACCTGCTGGAATAGGTACTTTTTATAAAGACATAACTTTTAAGGTTTCCTAAAGTTTTTTTCCTTTTTTCCTTTGTAACTTTGTTACTTAAACTTCAATCTCCACATGAAATTTCAAGTCGTATCTGATTACAAACCTACCGGCGACCAGCCACAAGCCATTGAAAAATTAAGCAAGGGTATTAAGGACGGAGAGCGCTTCCAGACGCTATTGGGAGTCACAGGTTCAGGAAAAACGTTTACGATGGCAAACGTTATTCAGGAAGTACAAAGACCCACACTTGTGTTGGCTCATAACAAGACACTTGCAGCCCAGCTCTATTCCGAGTTCAAGCAGTTTTTCCCAAACAATGCAGTAGAATATTTTGTTTCTTACTACGACTATTATCAACCGGAAGCTTTTATTCCTGTAACAGGTACTTATATTGAAAAAGACCTTTCCATTAATGAGGAATTGGAAAAAATGCGATTGAGTACTACCTCTTCCCTGCTTTCCGGACGCAGAGACGTTTTGGTTGTTTCTTCTGTTTCCTGCCTGTATGGTATTGGTAACCCTGTGGAATTCCAAAAAAATGTCGTTTCTTTAGAAAAAAACCAGGTAATTTCCAGAACAAAACTATTGCACAAATTAGTGCAGGCATTGTATGCCCGAACTGAAGCCGAATTCAATCCCGGCTCTTTTCGCATCAAAGGCGATACGGTAGAAGTATTTCCAAGTTATGGAGACGAACCTTTCAGAATACATTTTTTTGGTGATGAAATTGAAGAAATTGAAGCCTTTGACCCAAAAACCTCGATGGTATTGGAAAAATACACCAATCTGAATATTTATCCGGCCAATATGTTTGTGACTTCTCCCGAAGTACTGAACGGCGCTATCTGGGAAATTCAGCAAGATTTGGTAAAACAGGTAGATTATTTCAAAGAAATAGGAAAACATCTTGAAGCAAAACGTTTGGAAGAACGGACCAACTTCGACCTCGAAATGATTCGTGAATTAGGCTATTGTTCCGGTATTGAAAATTATTCGAGATATCTTGACGGCCGACTTCCGGGCACAAGACCTTTCTGTCTTTTGGATTATTTCCCGAAAGACTATCTTATGGTGGTAGACGAAAGCCACGTTACCGTTTCGCAGGTTCACGCCATGTATGGCGGTGACCGCTCCAGAAAAGAAAATCTGGTGGAATACGGCTTCCGACTTCCTGCTGCTATGGACAACCGTCCTCTGAAGTTTGAAGAATTTGAAGCCATGCAGAATCAGGTTATTTACGTATCTGCAACTCCGGCTGATTATGAATTGGAAAAATCAGAAGGTGTTTATGTCGAACAGATTATTCGCCCGACAGGATTACTGGACCCTATAATTGAAGTACGCCCAAGCCTGAACCAGATTGACGACCTTATTGAAGAAATACAACAGCGCGTTGAACTGGACGAAAGGGTTTTGGTGACCACACTTACAAAAAGAATGGCTGAGGAACTCACAAAATACCTTGCCAAAGTAGCCATTCGCTGTCGTTATATTCACTCTGAAGTAGACACACTGGAACGTGTAGAAATCATGCAGGATTTGCGAAAAGGACTTTTTGATGTGTTAATTGGTGTCAACCTGCTAAGGGAAGGATTAGACCTTCCGGAAGTATCACTGGTGGCCATTTTGGATGCCGACAAGGAAGGTTTTTTAAGAAATACACGTTCGCTCACCCAAACCGTAGGAAGAGCAGCAAGAAATATCAACGGAAAAGCCATTATGTATGCCGACAAGATTACAGCCAGTATGCAAAAAACCATTGACCAGACCAATTACAGAAGGGAAAAACAGATTAATTACAATAAAGAACACAATCTGGTACCAAAAGCCCTGAACAAGAAAATCGACAGTACCTTAGCCCGAAACTCCGTTTCCACCCAATATTTTGAAAAGCAGGCCATGAAAGCTGCCGAACCGGAAAGTCAATACCTTACAAAACCAGAAATTGAGAAAAAAATCCGTGAGGCCAGAAAAGCGATGGAAAAAGCAGCAAAAGATTTGGATTTTATGCAGGCGGCGAAATACAGAGATGAAATAAAGGCCTTGCAGGAAAAGATATAAGCTAATTCAACTGTTCCTTAAAAATTTCAATCAACATTTCAGGGTCTATCATTCCGTTTGGAGATTCCTCCATTGCTTTTAGAATTCTTTTAATAGCAAAAGGATTTAATCCCATATTCACACCCATCTGTTTGATGGCTATTACTTCTTTTTCATGCAATACGCCATCACAGTGCATCAATAAAGCCAGTCTGTAAAATTGCTGGATTCGTTGCTGTTCTGATTTTATAGGAAGCGCTTTTAATTCCTCATGGAAAAGATTTTTAAAGTCCTCACTTTTGACTTTTAGTTCCTGAGCAACAATACTTAAAAATTGATATTCTCTATCATGGAGTTTTCCGTCCACAATAGCAAAGGCAATCATTTCAGCAAGAAGGCTTAACTTTTGTTCGTAGGTGTTCATTAAATCCTTATTTTTAGCTAAAATATTCTTTTTTGTCCATCCCTAAAATTATTCCTTTGAGATATTTATTCACAATTTTCCTGTTCTGTCTTTTTCTGAATCTAAAAGCACAGGAAAGTACGGCCTCATCACAGGTCAGCACTTTTGAGATAGAAGCGCCCCAATTAAAAACCATAAAGAAAATATGGGTTTATCTTCCAAAGAACTACTTGACTTCCACTAAAAAATATCCTGTAATCTATATGCACGATGCACAAAACCTGTTTGATGCCAAAACTTCTTTTGCTGGCGAATGGAATGTTGACGAAACATTGGACAGCCTCAAAGCCCAGGTTATTGTTATTGGCATTGAACATGGAAACGAAAAACGGGTGGACGAACTCACACCTTTTCCAAATAAAAAACATGGTGGCGGCAAAGCTGATGATTATCTGGATTTTATTGTAAACACACTAAAACCCTATGTTGATAAAAATTACAGGACTAAAACCAATGCCAGCAATACTGTAATTTTCGGGAGTTCTTTAGGAGGGTTTGTTTCGTATTATGCCGTATTAAAATATCCGGAAGTTTTTGGAAAAGCGGGTGTTTTCTCACCTTCATTTTGGTTTTCAGACGAAATATACACCCTGACTGAAAAATCAGAAAAAATCAAAGCTAAAATCTATTTCCTGTATGGCGATTCCGAAAGTGACGATATGGTTATTGATGCCCAAAAAATAAAAAAACTTTTGGACCATAACAGGTGTTACTGCCTGAAGCTGGACAAAACCGTTATTGTAAAAGGCGGGCAACATGGCGAAAAATTATGGCGTGAAGGATTTGCGAAAGCTGTTTTGTGGTTGTTGTAAATAACCTTACCCTGGCAGGGTTTTAAACCCTGCCAGGGTAAGGTTATTAAAAATATAATCTATCTTTGCAACAAATCAAGGATATGAACAACAACGATATTTTCAAAAAGCTTCGCGTAGCTTTACAGCTTCGTGATGACCAGATAGTAGACATACTACAATTGGTAGATTTCAGAATCTCCAAAGCCGAATTAGGCGCTTTTTTCAGGGCACATGACCATCCAAACTATATGGAATGCGGGGACCAGGTACTACGCAATTTTCTAAACGGCCTGATTATTCATTTGCGCGGAACAAAAGAAAATCCTACCAACGCCATGGATGTAATCAATAAAAACAAGGCGCAGTTAAAATCGGCTACCAAAAAGGTTACTCCAAAAGAAACTCCCAAAAAACTAATTGTAAAATCTCCTGCAAAAAACTTTAAACCTAAAAAAGTTGAAAGCAAGTTCAATCCTGTAGAAAAAGTAAAATTCAACAACGGTAAAAACAAAAAAGCATAAGTTGATTGATTTTCTAACGATAGAATATCTTAAATCCGGAAATAACAGACAGCGGGAAGCCTATCAGACCTTAATGCAGCATGCGGTTCTTGAAAAACTTTCAGAGTTTAGTCCAGTACTGGTAGGAACGATTCCAATATCTATTGATATTTCCTCAAGCGATTTGGATATTGCCTGTTGTTGGACTAACAAAAATGCTTTCCATAATCATATTAAAGATACTTTTGGGAATAAAGCCGGGTTTCAAATTTCTGAAACCATAATCAATGGTCATGAAACGATAATCTCCAGCTTTACCCTGGACAATTTCGAAATAGAAATTTTTGGACAGGCTGTAGCTGTAGAAAAACAACATGGTTACCGCCATATGCTCATAGAACACACCATTTTAGAACAGCGAGGAGAAGAATTCCGTAAAAAAGTACTTGCACTAAAAGAACGGGGCTATAAGACTGAACCTGCTTTTGCACTGCTCTTAGGCTTACAGGGAAATCCCTATGAAGCATTGCTTCAACTGGAATAAAACAAAAAATCCTAATCTTTCGATTAGGATTTTTTTATTGGATAAAAATAGATTATTAGCTAAGTGCAGCCTTTACCTGGTCTGCTGCTTCCTGGAATTGTACTGCAGATAAAATCGGCATTCCAGAGTTGTCAATCATTTCTTTAGCAAGTTCTGCGTTAGTTCCCTGCAAACGAACAATGATTGGCACATTAATGCTGTCTCCCATGTTTTTGTAGGCATCAATAACACCTTGAGCAACACGGTCACAACGAACGATTCCTCCAAAAATGTTAATCAGGATAGCTTTTACGTTTGGATCTTTAAGGATAATTCTGAAAGCCAATTCCACACGTTTAGCATCAGCAGTTCCTCCTACATCAAGGAAGTTAGCCGGCTCAAAACCTGCGTATTTAATCAAGTCCATTGTTGCCATAGCAAGACCGGCACCGTTAACCATACAGCCTACAGTTCCGTCAAGGTCAACATAATTAAGACCAGCCGCTTTTGCTTCAACCTCGATAGGATTTTCTTCACGGATATCGCGCATTTCTGCCAAAGCCGGGTGTCTGTACAATGCATTGTCATCTAAATTAACTTTTGCATCAACAGCAATAATTTTGTTGTCAGATGTTTTTAAAACCGGGTTGATTTCAAACATAGAAGCGTCTGAACCAACATAAGCTTTGTATAGAGAATCTACAAACTGAACCATTTCTTTAAAAGCATTTCCGGAAAGCCCAAGATTAAATGCAATTCTTCTTGCCTGGAAAGCCTGCAATCCTACAGTAGGATCGATTTCTTCAGTAAAAATCAAATGAGGTGTTTTTTCAGCAACTTCTTCAATGTCCATTCCACCTTCAGTAGAATACATAATCATGTTACGGCCTTTACCTCTATTCAATAAAACTGACATATAGAATTCTGAAGTTTCGCTTTCACCAGGATAGTAAACATCCTCAGCAACCAAAACCTTGTGTACTTTTTTTCCCTCAGCAGAAGTTTGAGGAGTAATCAATTGCATTCCTATGATTTGTTCTGCCAACTCTTCTACCTGCTGTAAATTTTTAGCCAATTTCACACCTCCACCTTTTCCTCTTCCACCTGCGTGAACCTGAGCTTTAATCACGTGCCATCCCGTTCCTGTTTCAGCTGTTAACTGCTTTGCAACCGCAACAGCTTCCTGAGGATTATTGGCAACATAACCACGTTGAACTTTCACGCCGTAGCTGGCTAATATTTCTTTTCCTTGGTATTCGTGTATATCCATATTGAAGTTTTTTGACTTTTTAAAAGTGCCACAAAAATACAATTTTCATCTAATCAGCGAAAGAATTATTTCTTTTATTTGATACCTGTATGCCTATTTTGATATAACTTTTTTGTCTATTAACGAACTTCCGCTATTCCATATTTTTAATTAAAAACACAAATCAGAAGCAACTTTTTTATTTTTTTAACATCTTTATTATACATCAAAAACAAAAAAATCACTTATCAAAACAAATAATCATGAAAACACTTCAACTCTTAAGCCTGTTTGCAATGATACTGTTATCTGGTTGCAATAATGATGACGACAATACGAATGATACTTCATTACAAGGAACATGGAAATTGATAGAAGTCAATGGTACCATTGCCGGAATCAGGCATCAGTTTGAGCCGGGAACCATACAATGGAACTTTAATATATCCAACCATACTTTCACAGTCGTAAACAACAATACAGACGATTCCAAACAGGACGTTTTTGAGTCAGGCAATTACGGTTATTTTATCGAAAGCCATGATGTATCTCCGGGAACGTGTAACAAAAATATATTCCTTGAAGGAGTAAATTATGGTTGCTATTCTACAACCGCCGCCTCATTACAGATTAACCAGGGTGAAGCAGATGGATTAATTCTTAAATTTATTCGTTAAAAAACATTTATTTCAAATCATTAAAAGTTTAAAATAAAACAATTTGTTGTTTTTTGTTAATATTAGTTATTATTTTGCCTCATAAAGAATTAGATTATAGTTTTGCATATAAAGAATTAATGTTATGCAAACGAAAGATTTACTGCAATTATCAGAAGAATTCGGAAGTCCGCTGTATGTATATGATGCTGCAAAAATCCAGTCTCAATATACACGACTGACGGATGCATTTTCAAAGGTTGGAAGCCTGCGTATAAATTATGCTGTAAAAGCATTATCAAACATATCAATCCTAAAACTTCTAAAAGAAATGGGGTCAGGTCTGGACACCGTTTCCATTCAGGAAGTGCAGTTGGGATTGCATGCCGGGTTTTCGCCGGACAAAATCATCTACACTCCTAATGGTGTTTCCTTTGAAGAAATTGAAGAAGCGGCCCACCTTGGCGTTCAGATTAATATCGACAACTTATCGGTGCTGGAACATTTTGGAGCAAAATATCCATCAATCCCTGTATGCATCAGAATCAATCCGCATGTCATGGCTGGTGGAAATGCCAATATTTCTGTAGGACATATTGACAGCAAGTTTGGAATTTCGGTACATCAAATGCCTCACCTGTTACGAATTGTCGAAAACACGGGTATGAACATCAATGGAATTCACATGCACACCGGTTCCGATATTCTGGATATTGAGGTATTTCTGTATGCAGCCGAAATACTTTTTGATACGGCAAAACATTTCGGCAATCTGGAATTTCTTGATTTCGGCAGCGGTTTCAAGGTACCCTACAAAAAAGACGATATCGAAACCAATATTGAAGAGCTGGGCAAAAAATTAAGCAAGCGCTTTAATGCCTTCTGTAAGGAATATGGCCGTGATTTGACCCTTGCATTCGAACCCGGTAAATTTCTGGTTAGCGAAGCCGGTTTCTTCCTCGCAAAAGTAAATGTGGTAAAACAAACAACTTCTACTGTTTTTGCCGGAATCGATAGCGGGTTTAACCATTTGATAAGACCTATGTTTTACGGTTCGCAGCACCATATCGAAAACATTTCCAACCCGAAAGGTAAAGAACGCTTTTATTCTGTCGTTGGTTATATATGCGAAACAGACACCTTTGCCAACAATCGAAGAATTGCCGAAATCAAAGAAGGTGATGTACTGTGTTTCAGGAATGCGGGCGCCTATTGCTTTTCGATGTCATCCAATTATAATTCAAGGTTTAAACCTGCCGAAGTCTTATGGTATGAAGGGAAAGGGCATCTAATCAGAGAAAGAGAAAATTTTGAAGATTTAATAAGAAATCAGGTTGTCATGGAGTTTGACAAAAGCTACGAACTGGTTTCTAAAAATTAGTTAGGTTAAGTATATTTTGAGGAGAGGTCCCATAGCTTTTGCTTGGGGCTTTTTTTTTACAAAAGTTTCACAGATAAAATAACAAATAGTTAATCGCTGTAAAATGATTGTTCATTATCTTTGGGCTTCACAAAGATTTTACCACATGGATAGAAGGAAATTTTTCAAAAACGGTTCACTTTTTACAATCGGAACTGCAGTTTTGAATCCCTTTCAGGGCAACGCCAATGTTTTGGATTTTGAAACGATTAATAAAAATAAAAAAGCCAAAAATATTATTTTACTGGTTAGCGATGGAATGAGTACCGGAACACTTAATATGGCCGACTTATTCCTAAACCGAAAATATGGAAAAGGTTCCAATTGGATTCAATTATATAAAGACAATCGGGTTTCAAGAGCTTTAATGGACACGGCTTCTGCCAGTTCAATTGTTACGGATTCTGCAGCAGCCAGTTCCTCCTGGGGCGGCGGTTTTCGCGTAAACAATGGATCGTTGAATGTTGGCCCTGACGGGAAACCACACTTACCTATCTGGCAAAAATTCAAAAAAAGCGGAAAAATGGCCGGATGCGTCACCACAGTTCCAATCACCCATGCCACTCCTGCCGGATTTTGCGTCAACAGCAAGAGCAGAAACAGCCAGGATGATATAGCGGAAATTTATCTTGAGTTAGGATTTGATATTATGATGGGCGGTGGTAAAAATTATTTTTCACCACAAACGAGAAAAGATAAAAAAGACATGTTTGCCGCATTCGAGGCAAAAGGTTATCAGATTGCCAAAACACGTTCGGAAATGTTCAATACCTCAAATGACAAACCGGTATTAGGCGTTTTTTCTGATGATGCGCTTCCTTATTCTGTAGACCGAAATAGCAATGACGATTTAAAGAAAACAGTTCCTACCCTAGCCGAAATGGCCCAAAAGGCAATTGACCGTATGAAAGGTCACAAAAACGGATTCGTACTTCAGATTGAGGGAGGAAAAGTGGATTGGGCTGCCCATGCCAATGATATTGCAGCTTTGATAAACGACCAGATTGCTTTTGACGAAGCCGTAAAGGTTGCTATAGACTTTGCCGAAAAAGACAAAGAAACCCTGGTTATCATTACAACCGACCACGGAAATGCCAATCCGGGAGTTATCTACGGAAAGAATGCCAATGATAATTTTGACAGCATTCAAAAGTACACACAAACTAACGAATGGATACTGAACCAGATAAGCCCGAATTTTTCGATTTCGCAGGTAAAAGAAGTTATTGAAAAAGCAAACGGGCATACTCCTTCTGACGAAGAAGCCAAAACAATACTTAGCTATTATGACGGATTGCACAAAGAAGAAGGACTCTACAATTATAAAAAACTGCCTTACAAGGCTTATTCTGAAATGCAGCAAAAAACAAATTCTGTGGGCTGGATTAGTATGGACCACTCCGCTGATTATGTTGAATTGGCTATGTTTGGTCCTGGAAGCGAGCTTCTAAAGCCTTTTGTCAAAAACACAGACCTGCATTATTTAATGCTTCAGGCGGCAGAGGTTGAGAATAAGTTTTAAACCCTCATGAATTTAGAATTTACTTTTTATAAAAATCCTGTCTTGATAATCGGACAGGATTTTTTCTTATCTTCATTTATATTGTCTCTAAATTAATCAGAAAGAAAACAGGATAATAAAACCATAAACTTGACAATGGAGCAAAAGAAAAACCAACAAAGACCCACACCATTTGAACAAACCTATTTTCATGGAACAAAGGCAGACTTAAAAATTGGCGACCTGATTAAAGTAGGCTATACTTCAAACTACGGACAACAGAAAAATGCAAAATACATTTTTTTATCCGCAACATTGGATGCTGCAATCTGGGGTGCCGAACTAGCTTTTGGTGAAGGGCAGGAAAGAATTTATTTGGTAGAGCCTACTGGTGAAATAGAAGATGACCCGGATTTGACTGATAAAAAATTCCCGGGAAATCCAACAAAATCATATCGTTCAACTCAACCTTTCAAGGTGGTTGGAGAAGTAACCATTTGGCAAGGACACCCGGCAGACCAGGTTAAGACAATGAAAGACCATCTCGAAAAATTAAAAGCACAAGGTGTCAATTCATTAAATGACTAATAACAACTTTAAAATTTATGGGCTGGTGTGGACTAAGACAAAAATGAATATGACATCGGATTCAGATTCTACATAAAACATTGAAATATAAGGAATTGCTGCAGAAACAGCAAAAAAGCGTCTTGATTTTGGCTTTTATATTTCTGGAATAGAAAAAATAGTTGGGTAAGCCCTGAAAGACACTTTCGGTTCAATAAAAGTTCTTGAAAAAATTGGTATGACATTTAAGAAATTTTTTATTTTGAAGAACGAGAAGGGTAATTTACGAGCCAGCAAAAAAATGATAACTAAACACGTTTTGCATTAGGGCAAATCTGTAAGGTCTAACGGTAGACTTTCAATTAACAAATATCTCAAAATCTAATCTTGACTGAAAAAATAGAACATCCACAAATAGCATAAAAGCCAGAAAGCCATGAATAGTATTACAATTCCTGATGCATTACTTATAGACACCTCTCTACCCGTCCAGATTTTTGATTATTCCTCATCCCGGAAAATTTCCAAACAACAAATCATACTCAACCAAAACACTTTCAGTTTTCTGTTGGAAGGTTATAAAGACGTTATATTCGACAATTCCTCTTTATCGATAAACAACTCGAAATTTGTTTTGATGAAATCCGGGCACTGCCTCATGACCGAACAATTATCTGACAGGAATAATTACAGAAGTCTGCTGTTTTTCTTTTCGGACACTGCTCTTTCAAAATTTATAGAAAGTATAGAATTCACCAATACAGATTTCCAGAAAAACAGCTCCGTACATGCTTTTGAATACGATGAATTTATCAGGAACTTTATACAAAGTCTTACTGTCATCTTAAAACTTTCAGGTAAAATAAGGAACAATCTGCTGGAGGTTAAATTTCAGGAAATAATGCTATATCTCACAGAATTACACGGCACCCATTTTCTGAATTCCCTTATTTCAAATAATAATGATAGTACCCGAAAATTTATCCGCACCATAGAAAGTAACCAACTCAACAAACTAACCTTAAAAGAACTGGCCTTTTTATGTAATATGAGTATTTCTACTTTCAAACGCGAATTTGAAAAACAGTACGCACAATCGCCCGTAAAATGGTTTCAGAATAAAAGGCTTGAATATGCCCATCACCTGATTAGCAAAGAACACAAAAGTGCAACCGAAATCTATTTTGAAGTGGGCTACGAGAACTTATCCAGTTTTATTCAGGCCTATAAAATAAAATATGGAACCACGCCGGGGCAGCATCATAAAAGTTGAACTTCCGGCAACAGTTTTTGAACATCTCTCTAAGCTCCTCCTTTATTGCGAAAACTAACTTTGTTAAAATTTTAAAATCGTAATAAAATGAAAAAATTAAACTTTATTCTGGTAGTTTCCCTGCTGTTCTCAGTAACACTTTTTGCACAAAAAACATTTACCTTATCCAGTAAAGATCTTGGAGGAGAAGCTACAAAAATACAAGAGTTTGGTGGTTTTGGCTGTTCCGGAGACAACCAATCACCTCAATTATCATGGAAAAACGCACCCGAGGGAACAAAAAGTTTTGCCATTACCATGTATGATCCCGATGCGCCGACGGGAAGCGGATTCTGGCATTGGGTTGTATTTGACATTCCTGCAAGTACAAAAGAACTTGTGACCAATGCGGGCGTACAATTGAACTTGGCCCCAAAAGGAGCTATCCAAAGTATTACAGACTACGGCATCAAAGGATTCGGAGGTCCCTGTCCACCAAAAGGACACGGATTTCACCAATACATTATAACTGTATATGCCTTAAAAACCGATAAATTAGGACTGGACGAAAATACAAATCCGGCAGTAGTCGGTTTTAACCTTTGGAACCAGACATTAGCCAAAGCAAGTATAGTGGCTTATTATAAAAGATAAAATCTGATTGTGATATAAAGGTGCTGTCACAACAATCGGGACAGCACCGTTTTATTCAGGTTATCCAGCCAATTTATATTCAGGAATGTTTTTTGAAACGTGACTTTTTTTTTCGGGTTTATGTTAATTGATTATCTTTATCCTATAAAAATCTTCCAACTATATCGTATACTATGGAACTAGAAAAAGTATTCCGAAATAATGAAAAATGGATTGCTGAAAAATTGCAAAAAGATCCGGACTATTTCATAAACTTATCAAAGGGACAAAATCCGGATATTCTCTACATTGGATGTTCTGACAGTCGTGTTACTGCAGAAGATTTGATGGGTGTTTCTCCCGGAGAAGTTTTTGTACATAGAAATATCGCCAATATGGTAATCAGTATTGACCTCAACGTAATGTCTGTATTGAATTATGCCGTAAATTACTTGCATGTCAACCATGTTGTGGTTTGCGGGCATTATTTCTGCGGAGGAGTAAAAGCAGCCATGCAGGCTGAAGATTTGGGTGTACTCAATCCTTGGCTGCGAAATATACGCGATGTATACAGACTGCATAAAAATGAACTGAATGCTATTGAAGATGAAACTGCAAAATACAACAGGCTGGTCGAATTAAATGTACAGGAGCAGTGTGTTAATTTGGTTAAAACTGCCGAAGTGCAAAAAGCATACAACGAAAGAGGGCTTCAGATTCACGGTTGGGTTTTTGACATTCACTCCGGAAAACTGATTGACCTGAAACTGGATATTGACCGCATCATGAAAAACATCATGGAGATCTATAATCTTGGTCATGATTAAAAACAATGACTATCGGGAAGTTATACCAAAAAGGTAACGTTTAACGATTCTACTATTAACTTTGTGGCTCTGCGCCTTTGCGTGAAATAGTTGCTCGCAAAGACGCAGAGCCGCAAAGAAAGAAAACATAAACCTTGGTTTATTTTTTGGTGTAAAGTTCAGATAATCAATTAAAAAAGAATCCCTTTGCTCTGCAAAGGGATTCTTTTATAAAGAAACAGCTTCCTGTTTTGCTTTTTCAAATTCTGAAACCATATTCTGGACAATTTCTTTTACGGGTTTTATATCGTGAATCAGTCCTGAAATTTGGCCAATTTCAAGTTCGCCTTCCACTAAATCGCCTTCAAACATTCCTCTTTTAGCGCGGGCTCTTCCCAACAAAACTTTCAAATCATCTGTAGTCGGACATTTGGCGTAAAGCTCCTGAATATCCTGATAGAATTTATTTTTGATTAGTCGTACCGGTGCCAGTTCTTTCAAAGTTACCTGGGTTCCGCCTTCTTCCAAATCAACAATTGTCTGTTTAAAATCAGCATGTGACGAACTTTCGATTGATGCGGCAAAACGGCTTCCCACCTGAACGCCATCGGCACCCAAAACCATCGCCGCCAGCATTCCTCTTCCGGTTGCAATTCCTCCGGCCGCTATCAATGGAATTTGTATTTTTTCGCGAACCATCGGAATGAGAGTTAATGTAGTCGTTTCTTCCCTTCCATTATGTCCGCCAGCCTCAAAACCTTCAGCAACAACAGCATCAACACCTGCTTCCTGCGCTTTCAGGGCAAATTTTGAACTGCTGACAACATGAACGACTGTGATTCCTTTTTCTTTTAAAAAAGCAGTCCATGTTTTAGGATTTCCTGCAGAAGTAAAAACGATTTTTACGCCTTCTTCTACAATAATATTCATGATTTCTTCAATATTGGGATACAACATTGGAACGTTGACACCAAAAGGCTTATCTGTCGCCTTTTTACATTTCTGGATGTGTTCCCGAAGGACATCCGGATACATTGACCCTGCTCCTATTAATCCCAAGCCTCCGGCATTACTAACCGCACTTGCTAACTTATAACCGCTGTTCCATATCATGCCTCCCTGAACTATTGGATACTGAATATTGAAAAGCTGTGTAATCTTATTCATTTAATTTAGTTATGGTTTATTATTTGTTTTGTTTTTAAAGATACTATTTAACAGCCAATTTTCCTGTTTTATAATTATTGCCCGCTTTGATTTTATACCAATAGATACCCGATTGCAGGTTTTCTACAGAAAAAACCGGGTTTTCTCTTTTAATTTTACTATTCATTATTTCTTGTCCTAACTGGTTGTAAATAAAAATCCGGACTTCTTCATAAGATTCCGGAATAACCAGATTGACAACAGAATTAGCCGGGTTTGGATATACTAAAAATGAGTTTTCAGAAAAAACAGGAGTGTCTAAAGCATTAGCTAATGCCCTGCTAAAATCAGGAATTCCATAACCAAATTGATTGTTGGGCGTATTATATAAATGGGCCGACTGTTTGATTAGCTGTATAATTTCCGCATTTGTTTTATCTGGAAAAGCCTGCCATAAACAAGCTAC
Organism: Flavobacterium lindanitolerans; assembly: GCF_002846575.1. Taxonomy (NCBI): domain Bacteria; kingdom Pseudomonadati; phylum Bacteroidota; class Flavobacteriia; order Flavobacteriales; family Flavobacteriaceae; genus Flavobacterium; species Flavobacterium lindanitolerans. Next base: position 1,825,548 of record NZ_PJND01000007.1, on the reverse strand, counting down.
CATACCTGAAATTATAGGCGACGAAAAAGAGGTTCCGTTAGCAGTAACAATATTTCCAAATGTATCAGAAACCACAGCCTGCTGTCCTTGTGCCATTATATCGGGTTTAACCCTGCCATCAAATGAAGGCCCGATAGAACTGAAACCGGCATAACTACTATCCGGCGCTACAGCACCTACAGCCAGCGCATTAACCGCATCCGCCGGAGCCGAAATATTAGGATTAGCCCCTGCTCCTGAATTGCCTGCCGAAACAACACAAATCATTCCCTTTGAAAAAGCAATATCTGCACCACGTGAAATAAAGGCTGTTGTGCCATTCATGTCAGCATATTCATAACTATAACCCGGGTTGTTATATATGAAATATCCCAGCGAAGTATTAATGATATCAACACCAAGGCTGTCTGCCATTTCAGCAGCTTCAACCCAATACGATTCCTCAACCGGATTTTCATCCGAAATATCCTCTGTTATAAAAAGATAATACGAAGCATCCGGCCCGGTTCCAACTAATTGATTTTCAACATAACCGCCCATAGTCGCAAGTACTAAGGTACCGTGTGTTCCACCTGTATAAAAATTCGTATTTCTGTTTACAAAATCGTAACCACCTAAAATTTTATTATTGGTAATAAGTCGTTGGAAAGGTTGGGCAGTATTTACATTGGGAAAACCGGCATCCATAACAGCGATTATTTTTCCGTTTCCGGTAAAATCCTGCTGGTGTAACTGATTGCCTTTTAGCATCTGAATCTGGTTGGCCGATGTTCCATATCCGAAACTTACCTGAGTTTCTAAATTTTTATTCCCATTTGCCAATTGCGACTGATGCATGGCACGGCCCGCAGTATTCAAAGTTGGATTGGCAAACTGGATATGGTCGACAAAAGTAAGATTTTCGAGGTTTTGAATGGCTTCTACCGTACCTCTGATATGCAATGCATTCATCCATTTTGATTTGGCCTTGACTGTAATTCCTGCCGAAGCCGTCACCTGATTAATATACGATACGGAAATAGGGACATCCTTTTCGTCTAATGCAATATTCTGTCTTGTTCTTCTGTCAAGTGCTCGCTGCGAAAGCATCTCCAGCGGGTTTGCCATGTAGTGAGCGGCATCAGGCTTATCTGTAAAATAAACCCAGGCATCTTCCTGAGCCACAGCCCAGAAACCTGACAACAAGACTATTAAAAAAGTAATTTTTTTCATAAGTTATTGAATTGGCTGTCCAAACTTAAACAAATTGCCGCTATCGTCAATAATATAAAATTCCCGCATTCCCCAAGGCTGGTTTTTAAGTGCTATCTTATCTCCAAGAATTTTTTTATACCGTTCAAAAACAGCTTCAATATCATTTACCCGAATGTAGCAGCTTGAATTTTCCGGAACTATTTTTTCATTGCATTTCCAAAGGTGTATTTCATTATCATCCCATAAAAAAATTAAAAGGTCTTCATATTCACCAACTAATTTACCGCCTAAAATTTCCTGATAAAATTGTTTGGATTTTTCAAAGTCTAAAGAAGGTAGCTGGGGAATAATTTGGGTTATTTTTGAATTCAAACCAATATTTTTTAGATATGAATGTCAAATTTACGAAAATGAAATTTTATAAAACACTTTAAAGCTGACTATTTAAAGCCTTTTACATCTAATTCAACGCCTTGAAAATCAATTAAATATAAAATATTTTATTTTTTATTAGGTTTTTAAAAAATTTATACTCTAAATTTGCAACCAAGTTCTTTAAAAGATTATTCTTATCCAGAAAGACCGAGGGAATTGACCCTATGACGTCTTGGCAACCTGTCCTTTTGAGGATAAGGTGCCACATTCAACCCTTGCTTTGGCAGGGAAAGATAAGCTTAGAAAATAGTACATAATAACTCGAGATATTATTTGCTCTTCTGACTTATCGGAGGAGCATTTTTATTTTATGCCCTTTCCGATATCTGGTTTCGAATATTTTTTTAAAAGCGAAAAAATATTAAATCTTAAAAACGAATCAAGATGAAAGAGCAAACTCAAATTTTAAACTACATTCCGGTTGATAAACTAACAGGTTCCATTTCGGTGCCAATTTACCAGACTTCTACTTTTGTTCAGGATGCTCCAGGCGTTCACAAAGGTTTCGACTATGCCAGAAGCAATAATCCTACACGAAAAGTTCTTGAAGACCTGGTAGCCAAACTGGAGAACGGAACCAACGGTTATGCTTTTTCCAGCGGATTAGCTGCGATAGATGCAGTAGTGAAATTACTATCGGCCGGAGACGAAATCATAGCCGTAGATGATATTTACGGAGGTGCTTTTCGCCTGTTTACCCATGTGTATGAAAAATTCGGGATACAGGTAACGTATGTTGATGCAACCGATGCAAAGAACGTTGCTGAGGCCATCAGTGACAAGACAGCCCTGATATGGATTGAATCTCCGACCAATCCAACATTAAAGATTTCAGATTTGCGTGCTATTGGGAAAATTGCAAAAGAAAACAACATCCTGTTCTGCGTAGACAATACCTTTGCCTCTCCTATCGCCCAAAAACCAATTGATTTTGGTGCCGACTTAATTGTTCACAGTGCTACAAAATATATTTCAGGGCACAGTGACCTGATAGCCGGTCTGGTCATTACTGCTACGGAAGAATTAGGTGCTAAAATTAAATTCATCCAAAATGCTTCCGGTGCTATTTTAGGTCCGTTTGACAGCTGGCTGGTTATTCGCGGTATTGAAACCCTTAATTTAAGAATCAGGCAGCATGCTGAAAATGCACAAAAAATTGCCGAATTCCTGACTACTGAAAAACTGGTCCGTAATGTTTATTATCCGGGCTTGAAAACCCACCGCAATCATGAAATTGCCAAAAGTCAGCAGAAATATTTTGGAGGTGTTGTGACTTTTGATTTGGTTATTGACGATAAGGAACTGGCTTCAAGAATTGTATCAGGAACGAAATTATTCCAATTGGCTGAAAGTTTAGGTGGTGTGAAAAGCCTGTGTTGCCTTCCATGTGAAATGACTCATAAATCAATTCCTGCTGAAAAAAGATACCAGTCTGGCGTGACCGACAGCCTAATCCGACTTTCTGTGGGTTTGGAAGATGCTGATGATTTAATTGCCGACATAAAACAGGCATTGGAAAATGCTGTGAAGGAAAATGCTACTGTTGAATTCCATAAAAATTAATTGTACGAACAATGTCAAGAAAAAAATTAAATATAGGATTATTTGGATTCGGATGTGTGGGTTTCGGATTGTATGAAGTTTTGCAGAAAACACCGGGGTTAAAAGCAGACATCAGAAAAATCTGTGTCAAGGATAAAAACAAACCACGCGAAATTGCAGCCGAAAACTTCACTTTCGATAAAAATGATATTTTCAATGACCCGAAAATCAATGTTATCGTCGAACTTATTGACGATGCAGATGCGGCTTATGAAATCGTTACAACTGCTTTAAAAAGTGGAAAAGCAGTAGTTTCTGCCAACAAAAAAATGATTGCAGAGCATTTTGAAGAATTGTTGGAATTGCAGCGAAAACACAAGGTTCCCTTACTTTATGAAGCTGCCTGTTGTGCCAGTATGCCTATTATCCGGAATTTAGAAGAATACTATGATAATGACCTTTTGGAATCTATACAGGGTATTGTGAATGGTTCAACCAACTATATACTTACCAAGACTTTTAAAGAGAACTTATCGTATGAGGAAGCTTTAAAAGAAGCCCAGGAAAAAGGATTTGCAGAAAGCAACCCTATTTTAGATACCGGCGGTTTTGATGCCAAATACAAACTGTTGATTCTTTTGGCTCATTCTTTCGGATATATTGCCAGACCTGAAAATCTCCTGAATATCGGGATTGATAATATTGGCGGCTTGGAATTGAAATATGCCCGTGAAAAAGGATTAAAAATCAAATTAGTTGCGCAGGCTTTTAAAAATACGGACGGAAACATTACTGCTTTCGTTATTCCGAAATTTGTGGATTCTGCAGACCGTCTGTTTAATGTTGATGATGTTTTTAATGGTGTGATTACTAAAACCAGTTTTGCAGACGAACAGTTTTTTGTGGGCAAAGGTGCCGGAGCACATCCAACGGCTTCGGCCGTATTGAGTGACATTTCTGCCTTGAGTTATGATTACCAGTACGAATATAAAAAAATTGCGCAACAGGAAGATTACAGCCTGTCTGACGACGTTAATCTGAAAGTTTTCCTAAGGCACCAGATAGAAGATGCGGTTACTTTAAAGAAACATTTTTCTGCTATAGACGAATCCTATCTGAATCATGAATCCGGTTATATTACAGGTACTATTTCTTTGGAAAAACTAAGAAATATCCATTTTGATGAGAGTATCGACAAGTCTTTTGTGCTGTTGGATATTGCTTAATTAGCTGTTTAGTTTTTGTTCGTTATATATTTTGTTCAAAAAAACCCGACAAGTGATTGTCGGGTTTTTATTTTATGATAGATTATAACTTTTTATAATAATCGAAAAGTTTACGCTAAAAAACTTAGCAACTTTGTCCCTCAGAACCTTAACACCTCATTAATCAACTTCGTATTTTAGAACGCGGATGAACACCGATTAAAATAATTACGCGGATTTTGGGAAATCTGAACCAAATGGAAGCAATTCCAAAAAGCCTGTTTTCAATGATTTCTCTTTTGCATACAAAAGCACGAGACTTAGCACCTTAGGAGCTTAGTACCTCAGAACCAACACCTCATTAAATCAACTTCGTATTTTAGAACGCGGATGAACACGGATTAAAATAATTACGCGGATTTGGGAAATCTGAACGAAATGGAAGCAATTCCAAAAAGCCTGTTTTCAATGATTTCTCTTTTGCATACAAAAGCACGAGACTTAGCACCTTAGGAGCTTAGTACCTCAGAAACTTAGGCTATTACCCCAGAACCAATCAATTCCTCTCCTAAATGCCAGGAAACAAATTGTCCTTCTGTAATGGCTGACTGGGCTTCTTCGAAAGCAACATACAGTCCGTTTTCAAACTGATACAATGTGGCTTTTTGCAATGGCTGTCTGTAACGGATTCTCGCCATTACTTCCATTGTTTCGCCGTCTTTCAATGCCAAATCTTCCCGTATCCAATGCACTTCAGAACGCTCTACAAAAAGTGCCTTTTTATAAAGACCCGGATGGTGATTTCCTTGTCCGGTGTAGATGATGTTATTTTCCACATCGGTTTCAATAATGAAAAGAGGCTCTACAGTTCCGCCTACATTCAGTCCTTTACGTTGCCCTTTTGTAAAATAATGGGCTCCCTGGTGTTTTCCAACTACTTTACCCATTTCCGGGGCATAAGGAATGGATGCCGCTTCATGAGCAAGTTCTTCCTGTAATGAATTAAACCCCGTTTTTTCTTTTTTATAGATTTCCTGATCGGCTCCAATTTCAAAAATCAATCCGTCTTTTGGCTGTAATTTTTGCTGAAGGAATTCCGGCAGGCGTACTTTCCCGATAAAACATAATCCTTGCGAATCTTTCTTTTCTGCTGTAACCAGTTCCATTTTGGCTGCAATTTCCCTAACCTCAGGTTTGGTCAATTCTCCAATAGGAAATAAAGATTTGGCCAATTGTTCCTGTGAAAGCTGACAAAGAAAATAGGATTGGTCTTTATTACCATCAACCCCGGCGAGTAATTGATATACCGGCTTACCATCCACTTCAATTTCTCCTTTTCTGCAATAGTGTCCGGTTGCCACATAATCGGCTCCAAGGCTCAGGGCAATTTTCATAAAGACATCAAACTTAATTTCACGGTTGCATAACACATCCGGATTGGGTGTCCTTCCTTTTTCATATTCGCGGAACATATAGTCCACGATTTTCTCCTGATATTGCTCGCTTAAATCAATTGTTTGAAAAGGAATGCCTAATTTCTCAGCTACCAGAAGTGCATCATTGCTATCTTCCAGCCAAGGACATTCGTTAGAAATAGTTACAGAATCGTCATGCCAGTTTTTCATGAAAAGGCCAATGACTTCATAGCCCTGCTCCTTAAGCAAATAAGCAGCGACACTGGAATCAACACCTCCGGAAAGACCTACTACGACACGTTTCATTTTCTTTATTATTTAATTCAAAAATATTTGACGCTGCAAAAGTACGCCAAAATAGAATAGTTTTTATATGCTCTGCATTTGTTTAATTTATAAACACATTTGAGAAATTTATCTGTTTGCAGGAGCATTTTGCGGCAATTTTCGGGCTCCTTTGTTTTTACTATTGATTTTGAATTTTTCCTTAACCGGTTTATTCGGGTTTTCTTCCTTGACCAATTTTCCGTTTTCGTAATATTTCCAGATACCGGATTTTTTACCATTTTTAAATTGTCCTTTTATAGTTTTTCCCGCATCATCATTATAAGTAACAGCTCCGTCAAATTCTCCGTTTTTGTAGATGGCATCCTCTAAAACGACTCCTCTTTCACTATACTTTTTATAAGGTCCGTTTTTGATTCCATCCTTATAGTTAGCTTCTTCGGCTATTTTTCCACTTTTGTAAAAAACTTTTCTAATGCCATTTAATTTTCCTTTGGAGTAGTTTTCAACTGTCATTATTTCTTTTGACTCCAAATGATAGTATTTCCATTCGCCTTCATAAAGTTTGTTTACTTCTTTTCCTTCACTTACTTTATTCCCTTTTTGGTCAAAGAATGTAGTATAAGCACTTCCGTCTTTTGCCGTAAAATCTCTGGTAGCTATAACTTTTAGTTCTTTAGTATCGTCAAAGAACTTAAAAACACCGGTTTCTTTTCCGTGTTCGAAAATTCCTTCATAGCGAGGTCTTTGGGATTCTGCATAAGTTCCTTTCCAAAGTCCGTGGCGCAAGCCTTTTTCGTCGAACTTATTAGTTTCCTGTGCAAATGCAGCCTGGAATATTGATAAAAATAGAATAAATGTTATGACAGGTAATTTCATACAATAGTGGTTTTATTATTCTTGTTAACTAAAAATATCAGTTTTTATTGCCGTGGTCTTCACTTCAAAAAGCCTGCCGAAACATTTGTGTCACAGACTGTGTCAGAATTTAAAAAAGCACCCTAATTGAGTGCTTTTTATTTTTTATTTCTTTTTTCTCTCGTCGAGTGATTTTTTCTTATCCTCCAGAGCTTTGTTTTTTTGCTTTTGCTGTTCCTGCGCCTGCTCCATCATTTCCTGCATTTTTTGCTGGAATTTGCTTTTAGGCTTTTCTTTGGTTTTATTCTCCTGAATTCTTGCATGGATTTTTTCATCATTAATGATGTAATTCTTAATTACCAGCATGATTCCAATTGTAATAGTGTTGGAGACAAAATAGTACAAACTCAATCCGGAAGCATTGTTGTTAAAGAAAATCATCATCATCAATGGCGACAGATAAATCATCATTTTCATGATTTTGCTCATATCCGGCATACCTTCCTGTGGTGGTGCACTCATTGTCTGGTCACCTGTTGTCATCTTCATGTAGAAGAAGATAGCAATTGCTGCCAAAATCGGGAACAAACTGATGTGGTTTCCGTAAAAACCTGAGATTACCGGAATGTGCTGCTTCCAAGAGAAAATAGCATCGAAAGAAGACAAATCTTCAGCCCAAAGGAAGCTTTTCTGTCTCAGTTCAATAGCCGAAGGGAAAAACTGGAATAAGGCATAGAATACAGGAATCTGCATTAAAGCCGGGAGACATCCCGCCATAGGATTGACGCCTGCCTTGTTGTACAGTTTCATGGTCTCCTGTTGTTTCTTCATCGGATCTTTTTTGAACTTCTCGTTCAATTCCATAATTTCCGGACGAAGTACTTTCATTTTTGCCTGTGACAGGTATGACTTATAGGTTACCGGTGACATTACCAAACGTACCAGAATAGTAAATACGATAATTGCGATTCCGTGTGATAAGAAAAGGCTCAGGAAATCATAAACCGGAATGAAAATCCAACGGTTAATCCAACCAAAGATTCCCCATCCTAAAGAAATCACTTCGTCAAGATTTTTGTCGTATTTGTTTAAGATTTTATAATCGGCTGGTCCGTAGTACCAGTTCATATTGTAATTCACTTCTCCACCTTTGAAAGCCAAAGGAACAGTAGCTTTAAACGATTTTGTGAAGATGGTGTCCTTCTCAATATCTTTTACCAGATTATCTGATTTCAACTCTGCTACCTTAAATGGTGTATCTGTCAAAAGAATTGAGGTAAAGAAATGTTGCTTGAATGCAATATAGGTTACGTCTTTAGCTTCGGTGTTGCTGGAAGATTGTCCTAAATAGTCGTCTTTTCCATTTTCATATTCGTACACCAATTCTGTATAACGGTTTTCATACGAAATACTCTTTTCGCTTCTGTAGGTCTTCATGGTCCATTCCAAAGGAAGCGGATTGGAAGTCAGCAGTACTTTGCTCAAACCTTGTGTTCTGATAGAGAAGTCAAGCATGTATTCTTTTGGCTTCAATACATAACGGTATTCCAGATATTGCTCCGGACCTGCTTTTAAACGCATGGTCAACACCTGGTTTTCACCTTCTTTGGTAAGAGCCGGCTCAAAATAAAGGTCTTTTGTATTTAAAACAAGATTGCCTTGTGTTTTAAGCTCGATATTTAATTTGGCATTATTGTCTTTAATTATTTTTACCAGTTCACCGGAACCTTTGCTAACGGCTTCGAAATTTTTCATTTCTGCACCAACAATATAACCTCCTTTGTTAGAAAAAGTAAGTTTTACCAAATCATTTTCTAAAGTCTGGATTTCCTGTTTTGCTGACGGAAGTGTTGCAGCATAAGCAAAACTGCCTAAAGAGCTTTTCAATTTTTCCAATTGAAGCGAATCTTTTGCCGTAGTATCAACTGCGGTTAATGCGGCTTCTTTTTCAGATGTTTTTGCTGCTGCTTTTTGTTTTTCTGCCTCAATTTTGGCTTTCGCATCAATTTCTTTTTGTGAAGGCTTATTGATATACATTACGCCCAACAAAAGCATAAAAATCAACAAGAAGCCAATAATTGAATTACGGTCAAACTTTTTTTCTTCCATTGTATTCTAAATAATTAATTTAATTACGCATCTAACGCGTGAGTTCTTTACTGAAGTTGCCTTCAAATACTATTTATTTTTATGTGTTACGGCCGCTTTTACAAAACTCACAAATAACGGATGTGGCTGTGCGACTGTACTCTTATATTCCGGATGGTACTGTACTCCGATAAAAAACGGATGTTTCTCAATCTCGATGATTTCCACCAAGTTCGTATCCGGATTTATACCCGATGCTTTTAATCCGGCATTTTCCAATTCTTCCAAATATTCGCCGTTAAATTCATAACGGTGGCGGTGACGCTCCTGAATCTGGTTTTTACCATAAATCTTTGAAGCCAGAGTATCCGGTTTTATTTCACATTTCCATGCTCCCAGACGCATTGTTCCACCTTTATCAGTAATCGTTTTCTGTTCTTCCATCAGATTGATTACCGGATGTGCTGTTCCCGCATTCATTTCTGTTGAATTGGCATCTGAATACCCCAAAACATTTCTTGAATATTCAATTACAGCCATTTGCATTCCTAAACAGATTCCAAAAAACGGAATATTATTTTCTCTTGCATAACGAACCGTATCAATCTTTCCTTCAATTCCTCTTTCACCAAAGCCCGGCGCTACAAGAATACCGTCTAAATCCCTTAGCTTGTCGGCAATATTTTTCTCATCTACATATTCAGAGTGAATGCTCACTACATTGACTTTGGTTTCATTGGCAGCTCCTGCATGAATAAAGGCTTCTAAAATGGATTTATAAGAATCCTGCAATTCAACATATTTCCCAACCAAACCGATATTTACGATGTGTTTCGGATTTTTCAGTTTTTGCAGGAACTCGTTCCATTGTTTCAAATCCGGAGTTGCTTTTTCCGGCAAATCCAATTTTTTCAACGCTACTTTGTCAAGACCTTCTTCCAACATCAGGTTTGGAACATCGTAAATTGTTGAAGCATCAATCGATTGGATTACGGCTTCTCTTTTTACGTTACAGAATAAAGCCAGTTTCTGACGCAATTCATCAGAAAGTTCATGTTCTGTTCTGCAAACCAAAATATCGGCTTTAATTCCGCTTTCCATCAATGCCTTAACAGAATGCTGTGTCGGTTTCGTTTTTAGCTCACCTGCCGCTGCCAAATAAGGCACTAATGTCAGGTGAATTACAATTCCATTGTTTTCACCCAATTCCCAAACCAGTTGACGAACGGACTCAATATAAGGAAGTGACTCAATATCGCCAACAGTACCTCCAATTTCAGTAATCACTATGTCAAATTCGCCAGTTTTTCCAAGCAGCTGCATTCGCTCCTTGATTTCATTGGTGATATGCGGAACCACCTGAACGGTTTTGCCTAAAAACTCTCCTCTTCGCTCTTTTTCAATTACAGAAAGATAAACCCTTCCTGTAGTCACATTATTTGCCTGCGAAGTAGGAACGTTTAAGAAACGTTCGTAGTGTCCAAGATCCAAATCGGTCTCGGCTCCATCATCCGTCACATAACATTCTCCGTGCTCATAGGGATTCAAAGTTCCCGGATCCACATTAATGTAAGGATCAAATTTCTGGATTGTCGTTCGATAACCTCTGGCCTGTAATAATTTTGCTAGAGACGCAGCAATAATCCCCTTTCCTAAAGAAGAAGTCACACCGCCTGTAACAAAAATATATTTTGTCTGATTCATTGTGCTGTTGTTTGTCGTTGTAGTTGTGTAAAAAAACGTGGCAAAAGTACAAATTATTAATTGATAATTGAGAAGCGGGAGCCTACATTATTTTTTTTGAAAAAATTTAGTGGCTGTTTGGTTGGCAAAAAAGATTTTACATTAATTTATTTTAAATAAATTCAATTTTGTTAAAATAATTTGTATTTTAGTCTATAATCAACCAAATAAAAATTATTATGACAGAAGTATCAAAATTAAATCGATTTCTTGGGATCTTTATTGACGGTATTATTGCGTACATCCCAATGTTTGTGTTTTCTTTTATAGCGGTTCTTGCCGGTATTGGGATAATCTCCTACATAGGATGGCTACTTGGCATTGGCTATTACCTGTTAAGAGATGCGCTCCCGGGCGGGCAAAGCATTGGCAAAAAGCTGATAAAGTATGCAGCCGTTAAACAAGATGGTTCTTCTTTAGAAGGAGACTATGCTACCAGCGCCACAAGAAATATAACTTTATTTATTCCGTTACTTGATGCTATTCTGGTGCTTATCGATAAGCCAAGACTGGGTGACGACTTAGCAAAAACAAGAGTGGTCAACAAATAATTTTTAAACAAAAGATAAAGCCTGTGAAATTTCACAGGCTTTTTTTGTTGCTGCCAACTCAAGGTTTGGCGTATTGTTTCTTTATATTTCTGACGAGTTCTTCCAATCCGTTTAATTTCAATTCATAAACCAATTGCAATTGCTGTCCTAACTCTCCTTTTGGAAAACCTTTATTGCTGTACCAAACAACATAGTATTCCGGCAAATCTATCAGATACCGGCCTTCATACTTTCCGAAAGGCATTTTGGTATGGGCTAATTTTATGAGAAGCTTTTTCTGTTCGTCCATTTATTTGGAAAAATAGATTCTGACTCCAATCCAAAACACAAGAGAAATTATACTTAGTGTCAGGATTCTGCCACCTTGTTTCCTGTCGGATTCGATATAATTATAAACACGGTCGCCGTTTGGGAGTGTTTTTCTATGGGTTTTCAAATACCATCCTATAAAAATCCCCATAAATCCGCCTAAAAAAGCCATGATATAGCCAATGATAATCCAGGTAGTCTGACGTTCTTCCGGCTTAGCCAAATCTTCCAATCGTTGCTTTCTGTGCCTTTCTATTTCTTCCGGGGCTATTTCATGTCCTCTTTCCTTAAGAATCTTTTGGGCCAGCAAATAATCCAGGTGGCTCCATTCATCTTTCTTAACGATGATTTCTTTTAGCTCTTCATCTGTAAAATCATGCAGATAATGGTCTGAACCAATAGTTTCTACCAGATTAGACGAAAGCTGTAGCAAAAGAACATCGGCTTTTTCAAAATCTTCCTTTTGCAGTTTTATCAGGTAATCCTTTGTCAGTTCTGAACCTCCAAAATTACCATCCAAACCGGAAGAAACATCTTCAATGCGGTACTCTATCTTGCTTTCTTTTAAAAAATTAGCCAGTTCGACAGCATCTTCTTTAAGATTGAATTTCTGAAAAGTAATGAATTGAGAATTTTCCAATGATTATTTCCAGTTAAAGGTGATTACTTTTTCGATATCCGGATTCAGGCTAAGAATAACCGGGCAATTCATTGCTGTTCTTTCCAATATAGTCCTGGTTTTATCATCGGCTGCAACCGACATATTCATCACGATTTCAATCTTCGCAATTTTTCTTGGTTCTGCCTGCATGATTTTGGTTACTTCAACAGTCGAACCTATCAGGTTTATGTCCATATCTTTTGATTTGATTGCCATAATCGAAATCATACAGCTACCCAACGCATTGGCCAGTAAATCTGTAGGGGAAAAAGCTTCACCTTTTCCATGGTTATCGGTTGGCGCATCGGAAAGAATTTCGGTTCCTGATTGCAGATGTACGGAAGAAGTTCTTAAATCTCCCAGGTATGTTACTTTTGATGTCATTATTTTGCTTCTTTAACAGACAGGTCTTCATCATAATAAAGAATGTAAACACCTTTATTAGAGTAGCCTCCCGCCGGATTTCTATTATAGTTGAATTTATTTTCTACTTGTTCTGTAGCCACATCATAGATGGTTTCTTCAAAGCTTTTTTCTTGCGAAAGTCGCAACATGGCATCAAATGTAACATCAAAACCACGGGTTGCATACTGGTTTGGCAGGATGTTGTTTTTCTTTTTGTACATTTTCGCAAAAATCAATGCTTCGGGCGTATCATTTTCACGTGTCACGGCAGGATACATCATTTTTAGCTTAGCAAGATTGGAAACTAAAATTTCATCAGAATCCAGGGCTTCATTCGATTCCAAAATAACCAATTGCAACTGGTATTCGGATTGCGCTGCCAACAAGGCTGTAATTGTAGACTTAATCATCCAGATACTAGCCGTTTCCATAACAACATAGTTCATCTGATTTGGTTTAAGCAATGATTTCAGGCTTTCTGCAGACAATCCTCCTTTATCGGTAAAAGTAGCAAATCGGACATTGCCATAGTTGTCTGAAATATATTTTCTGGTCGTTGCTTTTTTAGGGTCGACAACGGCCACTATATTACCATTTTTGCTGTTCATGTAATCAAACATCGCATTTCTCAGATATTCCGGCGTTGGCATTGACTGGTATAGGTTGCTATACAGTTTGGCACTATCTTTTGATAATGGTGAAATTACAGGAACATTGCTTTGGTTCAGCATTTCTGCCGTTTTTTCGGCATGTGCCTGATAAAATGGCCCGATTACCACATCCGCTTTCGTTAGATTATTCTGTACAAAAGTGCTTGAAATATTGGATGTATTTTTATTTTCCTGTGAGTCAAAAATCTTTACGTCAATATTCAGTCCTAATGTTTTTGCAGAGTCAATAGCCATCAAAGCTCCTGAGTAAAAATCGAGAGTCATATTTAAGAATCCGTCTTTCTTAAGTCTTGTCTGAACAGTTGATGTCGAATCTCCACTTATTTTTGCCAGGTTAAAAGGCAGCAACAATACCAATTCCTTTCTATCTTTTTTCGAAAGTGTTTTAGTCAAATCCGTAAAATTTTTAGTCGAAGCGCCTGATACCGGCAACGTATTAGGAACTTTCAGCATCATTCCAACTTTTACGCCATCTTTCAGTTCCGGATTCAAATCAATCAACTCGTTTTGGCTTAAGCCAAATTGTCTGGAAAGGCTGTAAAGTGTTTCTTTAGGTTTTACTTCATATTTGTCGAAATTTGAATCTGCGGTTTCCTGTTTTGGAGCTTCCTGTCTGGTTTCCGATTTTTTATCAGCAGTTTCCACTTTTGAAGGATTACCTTTAATAATCAATACCTGCCCTATTTTCAAACCTTCTTTGATTTCAGGATTTCTCTTTTCCAATTCTTCAAGAGTAATTCCGTATTTTTTAGCAATAGAATATTTTGTTTCTTTTGGCTGTACTTCGTGAGTAAAATCCTGTACCGTATTTTTGAGCTCTTTCTTTTCTTCTTTTTCAGCTTTCTTTTCTGCCTTCTCCGCTTTTCTTTCCTCTTTCTTAGTAGGCTTTGTTTCTTGTGGTGGAGCTTGTTGCTCTTTTTTAGGTATTGTAAGAACCTGACCTATTTTTAGCCCGTTTTTTATTTCCGGATTTGCTTTTTCTAAATCAGAAACAGAAATATTGTACTGCTTCGCAAGACCGTAAACGGTTTCTTTTGGAGCAACGGTATGTGTTCCGTTTTTCTTTTGGGATGGCGTATCTGTAACTTTTTGCTCTTTAACCGGAATCTTAACCGTTCCTTTGGAAGGAATCAACAAAACCGAATTTTCCTTTAGGCCATTTCTCGCATCAGGATTAAGCGTGTAAATATCCAGAGGTGTAACTTTATATTTCTGCGCAATCTGTGTTACTGTTTCACCGCTCAACACCGTGTGTTTCACATTTTGCTGTGCCTTTGCTGTAAAGGACACTAAAAACATTAATACAAGTACATAAAAAAACTGCTTCATTTTATTCTTTCTTTAAAGGCTATATAAGTTTTATAAGCTATTAAGTCGTTACTAATTTAGAGAAAAGCAACGACTTAATTAATTTAATTTTTCAATTTCTTATTCCCACTCAATTGTGGCAGGCGGTTTTGAGCTGATGTCGTATACAACTCTGTTCACACCTTTTACTTTGTTTATAATTTCGTTTGAAATCGTCATCAAAAATTCATACGGTAAGTGTACCCAGTCTGCCGTCATTCCGTCTGTTGATTCAACTGCTCTCAGGGCAACTACTTTTTCATAGGTTCTTTCATCTCCCATGACACCTACGCTGTTTACAGGAAGCAGAATTGCGCCTGCCTGCCAAACCTTGTCATATAACCCATGTGATTTCAATCCTTCAATAAAGATAGAGTCTACTTCCTGAAGGATTCTCACCTTTTCCGGAGTGATATCGCCTAAGATTCGGATGGATAATCCCGGTCCGGGAAAAGGATGCCTTCCTAATAATTCCGGAGAGATTCCCAATGTAGCACCTACTCGTCTTACTTCATCTTTGAAAAGCATACGCAATGGCTCTACAACTTTTAGTTTCATGAAATCCGGCAAACCTCCCACATTGTGATGGGATTTAATGGTTGCCGATGGTCCTTTCACAGAAACCGACTCGATTACATCAGGATAAATAGTTCCCTGGGCAAGCCATTTCACGTCTTCCAATTGATGAGATTCGTCGTCAAAAACTTCAATGAACACACGTCCGATTGTTTTTCTTTTTGTTTCAGGGTCTTCTATTCCTGCCAACTCACCCAAAAAACGTGCCGAAGCATCTACTCCCTTAACATTGAGTCCCATTCCTTTGTATTGTTCCAGGACGTTTTCGAATTCATTTTTGCGCAATAATCCGTTATTTACAAAAATACAGTATAGGTTTTCACCAATGGCCTTGTTTAACAAAACTGCCGCTACGGTAGAATCAACACCACCTGATAAACCAAGAACTACTTTATCGTTTTTGATTTTTTCCTGAAGTTCGGCTACGATTTCTTCAACAAATGCATTTGGCGTGAAGTTTTGAGGCACTTTTGCAATCTTAACCAAGAAGTTTTCTAAAATCTGTTTTCCATCGGTTGAGTGGTATACTTCCGGGTGGAATTGAATAGCATAAGTCGTTTCTCCTTCTATTCTATAGGCCGCATTTTCTACATCTTTGGTACTTGCCAGCCTTACGCCATTTTCAGGCATTTTTTTGATAGTATCGCTATGGCTCATCCAAACCTGGCTGTTAAGATGTACATCATCAAAGAAATCTTCATCGTCTTTGATAAAAGTCAGATTGGCTCTTCCGTATTCACGAATATTGGAAGGTGCTACTTCACCTCCTGAAAAGTGGGCAAGATATTGTGCTCCATAACAAACGGCAAGCATTGGCAGTTTACCTCTGATTTGTGACAGGTCAGGATGCGGTGCATCTTCTGCTCTTACAGAAAAAGGACTTCCTGATAAAATTACAGCTTTATAACTGGATAAATCACTCGGAAAATGATTGTATGGGAATATTTCGCAGAAGATATTTAATTCGCGAACCCTTCTCGCAATCAGTTGTGTGTATTGCGATCCGAAATCTAAAATAAGTACGTTGTGTTGCATGCGCAAAAATACTATTACTATTTGAAATTAAAAACGCATCGGCAAAAAAACAAAAAAGTTTTTTTGTAGTATTGCATTACTGTTTACAACCAATTTTTTAATCAGGCACTTGTTTTTTGTCTTTTTATAATACCAGAAATTGTTCCGGTTGCTAAATGAACGAACCCATGAACATGGAATCAACAGGTATTCAAAATCATTTATCTTCTTTTTTCAAATGGATAATAATCTGTTTGCTTACAGGAATACTTTCAGGATTAGCTTCGGCCCTCTTTCTTTTCTTGCTTGAATGGGCTACTTCTTACAGAGAAAATAATTATTGGATTATTTCCTTATTGCCTGTTGGAGGCCTGATGATAGGGCTTCTGTATTACTATTATGGCAAAGAAGCAGTAAAAGGAAACAATCTGATTTTAGAGGAATATGATAATCCGAAGAAAACCATTCCTTTTATAATGGCACCACTGGTGTTAGCAGGAACCATCATCACACATCTTTTTGGCGGTTCTGCCGGACGTGAAGGAACTGCCGTTCAAATGGGCGGTGCCCTATCCGACCAGTTTACACTTCTGTTTAAATTACAGCCTGAAGAACGAAAAACGATATTAATAATAGGAATAAGTGCGGGATTTGCTTCCATTTTTGGAACACCATTGGCCGGAGCCCTCTTTGCTCTTGAGGTTTTGTATTTCAGCAAAATACGAATCAACAGCATCGTTCCATCTTTTATGACCGCCTACATTGCTTATTATACGGTAGAGCTATTGCCTGTAAAACACACCCACTATTCCATTCCTTTTGTTCCGGAGCTTACTGCCATGAATTTATTTTGGATAGTTCCTGCCGGCATTCTTTTTGGACTCGCAGCTATGCTATTTTCAAGAACAACTCATTTTTGGGGACGCCTTTTTTCGAAATACATTCCATATCCACCTTTAAGACCATTTGTGGGTGGAATTATCCTTGCGATTGTTATTTTCAGCTTCCATACTACAAAATTTATCGGATTGGGGATACCTGCCATTGTGGATTCTTTCCAAAACCAGAGTGACAATTTTGATTTTTTACTTAAAATACTTTTTACCGGATTTACGTTAGGCGCCGGATTTAAAGGAGGCGAAGTGACACCTTTGTTTTTTGTTGGTGCAACCTTAGGGAGTGCACTTTCAGGTTTGATTCCGCTGCCTGTGGCACTTTTGGCGGGTATGGGTTTTGTTGCTGTTTTTTCGGGCGCCACACATACGCCTGTTGCCTGTAGCATCATGGGAATGGAACTCTTTGGAGTAGATTGTGGAATTTATGTCGCATTGGCCTGCCTGGTGGCTTATTTCTGTTCAGGTTCTGTAGGAATCTATCACTCTCAAATCGTTAAAGGACCAAAACATATTGTTTATCAGAAAATCAGGCGAAAAGACCTGAAAGATTTATAATGCATTTGTATTACTACATTCCTTAATTTTATTAATTATTATAGCAAAAAAATGTAATTTCGCAATCTATGAAAGAAGAAGATATTAAAGGGATACAGGAATTATTGGTATCGCCTAAAAAGATTGCAATTATTCCGCACCGAAGTCCAGATGGTGATGCTATGGGGTCTACCCTTGGATTATGCCACCTGCTAAAAAAACTAGGCCATGATGCCGTAGTGATTGCTCCAAATGAATTTCCTGAATTTCTGGCCTGGCTGCCCGGTTCTGAAGCCGTACTGATTTATGAAAAAGACAAAACAAATGTTACAACAGTTCTCCAAAAAGCAGAATTAGTCTTTACGTTAGATTTCAATGCACTTCACAGAACGGGAGAAATGGAAAGCGTATTATCGAAGTTAACAGTGCCGTTTATTATGATAGACCATCATCAGAAACCGGACAATTATGCGATTTATACTTATTCTGATACAAATTTCGGATCTACTTGCGAGATGATTTATAATTTCATCTTGTTTTTAGGCCATAAAAACCTGATTGACAAAACTATTGCTTCCTGCCTGTATACGGGAATAGTAACAGATTCCGGTTCTTTCCGTTTCCCTTCAACAACCAGTATGACCCATCGCGTTGTGGCTGAGTTGCTGGATATTGGCGTAGAAAACGGAGACATCCACAATTCATTGTTTGACAACAATTCTTATCACAGGCTTCAGCTTTTGGGAAGAGCATTGCAAAATATGAAGGTGCTGCCGGAATACAAAACCTCCTACATCAAACTGACACAGCAGGAACTCGATGAGTTTCATTATGTGAAAGGTGACACGGAAGGCATTGTAAACTATGGACTGACCATACGTGGAATTATTTTCACAGCCATATTTATCGAAAATAAAGAAGAAGGAATTATTAAGATTTCATTCCGTTCGCAGGGCAACTTTGATGTCAACCAATTTGCCCGCGACTATTTTAACGGTGGAGGGCATATTAATGCGGCTGGAGGAAAATCAACCCTATCTTTAGACGAAACCGTAAAACAATTTGAATCTATTTTACCAAAACAAAATTTTAATGTGTAGGCCTATGAAATTTTTCAAGCTTATTTTGGGTATTACAGCCGGGGCTCTACTGGTTACGGGCTGTACACAACAACAGGCCAGAAAGCCTATTTCGAATTCATCAGGAACTTTTATGAAAGAATCTGTTGAGCGAAACAAAAAACTGATTGCCGGTGAGGAAGCCGAAATCGAAGCCGTTATCAAAAAAGATACGGCAGCCAAATATATAGCCACAGCAAAAGGTTATTGGTATAAATACGATTTAAAAAGTACGTTGACCGATACGCTGACTCCAAAAAAAGGAGATGTTGCTTATTTTGATTATGAAGTCAAAGACCTGAACGGCAACATGATTTATACAGAATTAGAACTTCGTCCACAGGTATATCGTGTCGATAAGCAAAATATCATGATGGGAATGCGTGACGGTATCAAGCTGATGAAAAAAGGGGAAAAACTGACTTTCCTTTTTCCTTCGCATATGGGCTATGGCTATCATGGCGATAACAGGAGAATTGGCCACAACCAGCCTTTGATGGTTACAATTACCCTAAAGGACATCAAACCGGAAAAAGACGCTAAGGCAACTGCTAAAGATGCAAAAACGACGGTCCCACTAACTACCGAGACTCCAAAAACAACAGAAACAATCAAACAATAAACCGACTATTCACTATGAAGAAAATAACAAGTTTACTTTTAAGCCTTAGTGTTTTATTTTTATCCTGCGACAAGTCTAACAGCAATCTGCCTGATGGTATGTATGCTGAAATCGAAACAGACAAAGGAACCATTATGGTGGAACTGGAGTATAAAAAAACACCTGTTACGGTTGCTAATTTTGTATCGCTTGCCGAAGGAAAAAATCCTGTAGTAAATGAAAAATACAAAGGAAAACCCTTCTATGACGGATTAAAATTTCACAGGGTGATTCCTAATTTTATGATACAGGGTGGTGACCCCGACGGAAATGGTTCCGGAGGACCGGGTTACCGTTTTCAAGATGAAATTGTTCCGGAACTAAAACATGACAAAGGTGGTGTGCTGTCTATGGCAAACGGAGGTAAGGCTACAAACGGAAGTCAGTTTTTCATCACACACCAGGCCACACCATGGCTTGATGGCATCCATACTATTTTTGGCCATGTCATGGGTAACGGAATGGAAGTTGTGAATGCTATACAACAAGACGATGTTATTAAAAAAATAACCATTATCCGTAAGGGTCAGGATGCCAAAAAGTTTGATGCTCCTAAAATTTTTAAAGATGGTTTTGACAAACAAACTGAAGAGCTAAAAAAACTTGAAGAAGAGCAATTAAAGATGAGGGAGAAGTATTCTGCTGTCATTAAAGAAAAGGAGGCTCAATTCCAACAGTTAAAAGCGCAATCAACCAAAACCCAATCCGGATTACAATATAAAATAATTACCAAAGGAAAAGGCAAAAAGCCTGTAGCCGGAACTCCGGTTTCTATTAACTATGCCGGTTACTTTGAAAATGGTGATTTGTTTGACACCAATATCGAAAGTATCGCTACAATTTTCGGGAAATTAGACCCTAACAGAGCTGCTGCGAAGGCTTATTCTCCAATTCCCTTCACTATTGGAATGAAAGAAGGCATGATTCCGGGCTTTATTGAGGGCATTGAACAATTATCGCCTGGAGATAAAGCAGTTATCTTTATCCCTTCTTATCTTGCCTATGGAGAAAGAGGGGCTGGTGGTGTTATTCCTCCAAATGCTAATATTATTTTTGAAATTGAAATGCTGGGAGCTACTCCTGCAAACTAATAGATTCTTAAAAACAGTATAGAAAACTTAATCTGATACACAATGAAATTAAAATTTATTTGCTTATTGTTTCTGGCCATGACAACTGGTCTTAGCGCCCAGACAAAATCAGCCGCTCCAAAGAAAGCCGCAACAACTAAAAAAGCAGGAGCTACGGCTCAAGACGCGGGCATTTATGCTCAGATAGAAACAAACAAAGGAAGAATAGTCGTGAAGTTGGAATACCAAAAGACACCTATCACAGTGGCCAACTTTATCTCACTTGCAGAGGGAACCAACAATGCCGTAAGCGCAAAATATAAAGGAAAACCTTTCTATACGGGAATTAAATTCCACAGAGTAATTAAAGATTTTATGATTCAGGCCGGTGACCCGGACGGTAATGGTTCCGGCGGTCCGGGCTATCGTTTTGCAGATGAAATTGTTCCGGAATTGAAACATGATTCAGGCGGTGTACTTTCTATGGCTAATGCCGGGGTTGGCACCAACGGAAGCCAGTTTTTTATCACTCATAAAGATACTCCGTGGCTTGACGGAAAACATACTGTTTTTGGTAAAGTAGTCAGCGGTATGGATGTGGTAAATGCTATTGAGCAGAATGATGTAATCATGGAAGTAAAAATCATCCGCAATGGTGCCGAAGCTAAAAAATTCGATGCTGCAAAAGTTTTTAATGATTACTTTGTTAACAAGGATGAAAATGAGAAAAAACAGCTTGCTGCCGAAGCCGAGAAAAAAAGAGCATTGGAAGCTGAGTATGCTCCTGTAAAGGCTAAAAAAGTTGCTGAATTTGCAGCTATGAAAGCTACTGCCAAAAAAACAGAATCAGGTTTACAGTATGCCATTACACATAAAGGAACCGGAACCAAACCTACATCAGGAACAGTTTACGTTGGTTATGCAGGTTATCTGGAAGACGGAAGCCTGTTTGACAGCAGTAATGCAGAAATATCAAAAGCATTCGGAAAATATGACGCTAACCGCGATGCACAAGGCGGCTACCAGCCATTTCCTTTTGACATTACAAACAAAGGAGGCCTGATTCCTGGTTTCCTTGAAGGAATTAACCTTATGTCATTTGGAGATAAGGCTACGTTCTTCATCCCGTCTAATCTCGGTTATGGCGAAAGAGGTGCTGGCAACGTAATTCCACCAAACTCCAACATTATTTTTGAAGTAGAGCTTTTGGAAGCACCAAAACAATAATTAGCTTTTAAATACAATACAAAAAAAGGGATTTTCTAAATGAAAATCCCTTTTTTTATTTTTTGAACTTCCATTCAAATTCATCCTTGTCATTGATGATGGCTCCAATTTCTACCTTTACCACCTCATCAAATTCAGCTTGCAGTATTGTCCAGTTAGCTTCGTTAAAAAAGTTTTCCAGCGTGTCAAATTCTTCCTTTTCCCATTTTGCCCATCCGGCAGTTTCAAGTTCTTTTTGTACTTGAGCAATTGGACGGCCTATAATTTTTTTATCGAAAAGCAAAACTTCGGGATTGGATGTGATAAGATAGCCCAACCTGAAATCTTCATCCTTGTAAAAAGTCAGTCGGATTTTCTGCTTGTTGTACTGTAGTATTCTATTACCATCTTCATCTGTAGAAGTCTTATCGGGTTTGCCGTATACTTCTTCTACATCTTTTTGCAACATCCCGAAGACCAGTTTGTCTATTCCTGTTTTTGGATTGATTTTCATATTTTATTTGTTATTTATTTTATCAAGCAGCCTTTGTCTGGCTCCTTCCTCCCATTCGTTTTTCAGTATGCTCAAAATTATGGAATCGCGTCTGTCATCGCTATTGAGTTTGGGCATATGGCTTCGCAATATTCCCTCTACCTGGCAGCCAATACTTTTCATTGCCGCTATGCTTTTGGCATTATTACTGTCTGCCCTGAATTCGACCCTTTCCATTTTCAAAACCTCAAAAGCAAATTGCAACATCAGGAATTTGCAGTGTTTGTTGAGTCCGGTGCCCTGAAAATCTTTCCCATACCATGTATATCCCAGCTGCAGGCTGCTAAACGGAAAATTAATATCATAAAAGCGTGTGCTTCCGGCGTAGCGCCCTGTTTTCTTGTCTATAACGATAAAAGGAAATTCTGTCTTGTTTTCGCGAGCTTGTATTGCCAGGTTGATGTAGTTTTTCAGATTTTCACTTCCACTAGCCGCTATGCTTGAAAATGTCCAGATTTCAGGCTCATTGAGTGCAAAATAGAGCAGGTTTTCAAAATCCGAATGTTGCAACGGGCGCAACAAAACGATATCATCTTCCAAAACAAGGTTTTGTGAAAAGTCAAATTCTTTAATTAATGCCATAAAAATTATACGATTTAGGGTTGCATTTAGGCGTAAAAAAGCTTCGTGAAGATATAAAATATTAATAGGTATTTTTTACTGATTCCAATAAATTATTGCAGTCGCTTTTTCATTCAAAAGAAAACATTTTAGTTTATTACAGAAACATCTGCAAAAGCATCTAAAGACATTGTAAACATTAAATAAATTAACAAATAAACCTTTTGAAACAGTCCTTTTTGTAATTTACTTATAATAAAAATAAATTAATTTGTTTATTTATAAATTATTTTTTGTAGTATTGTATCACTCTCACGCCAAAATAACTAATTAAAAACCAAACAGTATGAAACAAAGAGCTAAACTTTTAAAGAGTCTCCTTTTTATTTGGAGCATGTTGTTATTAAGTTGTCAGACAGACGAAACTCAGGAAATTTCCGGTGAAAATAATTCTGTTTCGCCTATAGTCAGCAAACCATTTACCGATTTTAAAAAACTTCCTGATTTACTTTCGGAAGCGCTCCCGGGCGACCTGCTTAGGGCAGCAAGAAACAGTAATCCTAACGCTGATTCTAACTATCAATTTGAAATCGACAGTACGTCTGTAACACAAATCACGAACAATGGCATTGAGTATTATACAATGGCTGTTACCCGTGAAACAACCGAAGAAGGAACATTTGAAAATCTTGTTGTTTTTAATATCGGAAATGAGAAAAAAGCAGTACTTATAAAATATAAGCCTGACGATTCTTACCTTTCCCGCTATAAGGCTGATCCTCAAACCCAGTTTACCGGTAAATTCAACATGACAGAGATAAGCAGGACTTCTTTTCTTTCCAGAAGTGCTACTGCAACTAAATGTTTTATAAGCACCCAACTATATTGTACCAATAATAACCCGCCAACCTTAGCCGGCCAGGGCTGTTATAAAAACAAAGACGGCGGAGCCCATGTGAAATCGGTAATATCAATTAATTGCTTCGAAGTGGTCATGAATAACCCTGAGCCCTATCTTGAGAACAAATTCGTTCTTGAACCCGTTACCGATGCCGGCGGTGGAAATCCTGACATTGCAATTCCTATAGCTACCCAACCGATTTTTCTCGGAAATATTCAATTTAATTTTATAAGACGTTTAACTCCGGAACAAAAAGACTGGTGGGACAGTCCTGCTAACAATAAAGCCGTAGTATCAATTCTTAACCATCTAAACCAAAACACATTTGACGGGACTATTAATCCCGAAGCAATGGTATTTGCCAAGAAATTAATTGATTATTCTATTGCAAACGGACTCTCATTCGAATTTGACGGCAGAATAGAACCGTCCGGTACCAGAACAATAAATAGCCTGGAAGAACTGGCTGAATCTTTAAACCAACTGGAAATAAATTCAGTTGAAATGGAACAGCAACCTAATATAAGCAATACTTTTTTAGGCAGCTACAAATTCAAAATCAATCTTTTTACAGGATTAAGATTGAATGTGAAATTTTCTGTTTCCAGACAACAACGACATACCGTTACCAATGTAACTTCTGAAGAATATGGTGCATCACTTGGAGAATGGAGCCAAAGCGACTATTTCGTTGATATACTGCCCAACGGAAACATTAAAGTTGAAGTTATCGGCTCTATGAAATATGATTATTCTATAGAAGGCTGGGGAATCAAAGTCTTCAAAGGAATACGTCTGACCTTAATCCTGAATCCGATGGATGCCACTATCGTAAGCTCATCATGGCGTTACAATTAACATTAAAAATCCAACTATGAAACAACAGGTCTTTGAAACAGAAACAGTATACAATCTGCCTTTTATTTTAGGCACTTTGTGGGAAGTAATCAGCCTTCTTTTTCTTGCCGTAATTATTTATTTTATAATAAAACTGTATCGGAAATTAATTAAGTTTTTAGATAGAAACACTCCTGATTAATCAATTATACTTAACTAAAAACGGCGGGAAATTCCCGTCGTTTTTTATTTAACTCTCTCACTTTAATCACTTTCTGTTGCGATTTTGTATAAATAAAAATAAAATTTATTACTTTAGAAAGGTAAATCATTGATTTTCAAATCTAAACAGCAACACTTAACAACAGAGATATGAAAACTTTTCTATTTACTTTATTCGCAACAGCAATTGCCCCTTTTGCTTTTGCACAAGAGCCGGACAAGGCGTTGATTCGTGTAAGATATGCCTTTTCACATGTACGGGATACTACAAACAGGGAAAATTATTATCGGGAAAACATGATGCTGATAGCCGGTAAAAATGCTTCTGTATATTTAAGTTATGATAAAATAATACAGGATATAGAAGCCAAAGAAGTGTTTGAAAAACAAAAACGTCAGCAGGCTAATGTAGAAACTCCCACATTTGTTTCTCCGCCCAAAAAAAGACAATTCAATAGCATGGAGATTTTCTATTTTGCCAATCGGCATAAGTTTATAATAAAAGAACAATTGGTGGCCTTTTATCTTACAGAAGAAAAAGTAGAAAAAATCGACTGGAAAATCTCAACCGATACCCGTATTATTGAAGGCCTGAATTGCAAAAAAGCAACAGGCTATTTTAGAGGCAGGAACTGGACAGCCTGGTTTGCGGAAGAGTTACCTTTTTCAACCGGGCCATGGAAACTGGTA